>CAYWXH010000082.1:0-5430 GCA_964462295.1 uncultured Atribacterota bacterium | reverse complement strand
GGGTATGAAAAAACCATTTACATGTCCCTGGAAGTGCTTAAAGACTTGTAATTACAAAGAATCCCCTTACTGTATAGCACTTGCACTTACAAATGCAAAAAAGGGAAAGTTAAGTGATGGCTATGCATTTATTGGTGCCAACGGATATAGGGTAGATAAGATTGTACATGTATCAGAGCTTATAGAAGAGTTGATAAGAGAATATGAAGAAGAGGCCGCAAAGGATAGTTAGAAAATAGAATAAGGGGCGTGAGAATATGGAAAAAGAGTTGCCCATTACAATCATGAGGGGAGGGACAGTAAAGGCTGTTTTTATAAAAAGGGAGGACCTTCCCGAAGATAAGGAAAAATGGGGCCAGATCTTTTTAAAACTCCTCGGTTCTACCTATAACCAACAGATAGATGCACTGGGCTCAAAGGTTCCAGCCCTTACTAAGCTTGCCGTGGTAAGTAGGCCTTCTGACCCAGATATTTCAATAGAATATGAATTTTTTCAGGTAGGATTTGGTGAGGGTATTGTAACAAATAGGGGAAGTTGTGGAAATCTACCCTCTGCGGTGGGGGTTTTTGCGATAGAAGAGGGCTATGTGCGTCCCATAGAACCCCTTACTCCGGTGATAATTCGTAATATAAATACAGGGAAAATAATAAAGGCCGAGGTGCCTGTGAGGGATAAAAGGGTAAGGGTAGAGGGTATATATAGTATAGATGGTGTAGAGGGCCAGGGTGCTAGGTTAAACATTACATTTTATGATACCCAAGGTACTTTGACAGGGAGACTCTTCCCTTCGGGAAATAAAAAAGATATCCTCTCTGATGGTGTACCCATAACTATTATAGATGCTGGAATCCTTACCATATTTATAGAGGCAAGATATCTTGGCCTAAGGGGCACAGAACACCCAGATGCTATAGAGGCAAATGATGATATTATTGGTAAAGTGGAGAGAATACGAAAAGAAGTGGCAGAACTTATAGATTTTGATCCAGATATATTTTTACCAAAATTCGCCTATGTTAGCGCCCCCAAAAATTACACCACAATTACAAATGAGATAATAAAAGGAGAGAGGATAGATATAATAGCAAGATACTTCTCTCAAAGAGGTATAATACACCGATCTTTCCCTGTGGGAGGAGGTATTGCCCTTGCTGCTGCCTCCCTTATTGAAGGTACCCTTATAAATGAGATATATCCTTCTGTATCTGGTAGGGTAAGGATAGGTCATCCATCTGGAAGGCTTGAAATCCAATGTATAAAGAGAGAGGAAAAAGAGATAAAGATTGATGCAAGACTTTCAAGAACTGCAAGAAGGATCCTCTCAGGAATTTCATATATATCTATTAAATAGCTTATGAAAAAGATAAAAGGTGTGAGATTTCATATTTTTGTGGCAATAGTTTTTACAGGTGTAGTATGTCTGCTTTTTCTCTCTTACTTTTTTTACTTTACAATGGACTCAAATAGAATAAGAATCTTAAAGGAAAATTCCATGTCCACAACTACTGCTATTCGGAATATCATTCATAGAGAGATATACGGTATCGCAATGGGGTTTACCTGGTGGGATAAGATGAAAGAGGCCATAGATAGAGAGGATAAAAAATTTTTCAAGGCACAGGCGGAAGATATTTTAAATGCCAAAGAGTGGATAGGTATGATAATTGTAAAAGATGGTGATATTATATATAAAGATGGTATATATCCAAATCTAGATTATGCCCGATTTGTCCCCTTATCTTTACCTATCCCCAATAAGGTATTTACCCACACAAAGGGGGAAAGATTTTTTGGAATAGTAAGTTTTTCTATATGTGATGATGAGGGAGAGGACTGCCTTAGGAATGGGGCACTTGTGCTTTTATTTGATTGGCAGACATATATATCAAAATTTTCCTTTTTATTTAGAGAATTTAGGGCATTTCTATCCCAAGAGCTTCCAAAAAGTAGCCTCTACTATACCCCATTGAAAGATGAGGATGAAAAGATAGAGGGCTATATCGTTTTTCAGGTAGGACCTGAGAACTTTGAAAAATACGCAAAAACATTTCTATTTTTGATAACACTGCTTACAATAGTGTTTGCACTTTTTATTTTATACTATTTTTTAAAGAAACATTATCTTATAGAGAGGGTAATAGGTGAGCTTGGTTGGCAAGAGGAAAATAAAAAACAAGAAAGTTCCCAATTTCGCCTCTTTTCTTGTCTTAGAAGAGATACAGATATTGAAATAACGATAGATAAGATCTTGGGTACTATAGTTGTACATAAAATCTATAAAAATGTCTTAGGAGTAGCTATACGTTCAAAAAATCTAAAAGAAACCCTTCGTGCATTATCAGATAATTTAAAAGAGGCATTCTCTGCAGATTATTGGTCTATTATCCTTACCCCTTCCAATATGAGTCAGTGGAGATATTTCATATGGTCATCCAATTTGGATAGAACCTATCTTAAAAAAATCATTGAGGAGATAAAAATAAAGGCAGCCAAAAGATTTGATAGATTAAGAAAAGAGAAGAAAGTTTTATTTATAGAGAATATAGAGAGTGAAGATAGTTGGGTTTTTCCAGAAGATTCTTCTGTCAATAAGATAGTCTCTTCTGTTCAGATCCCTATGATTGTTCGTGGAGAGGTTGTTGGTGTGTTATTTCTTGATTGGGCTAAGAAAAAGACTTTTTCAGAAAAAGAGAGGATTATTTTAAGAGAGATAAAAGGTTTTATAACTGATATTTTAGAGAGTGCATATGATATACAGGATATGTTTTGGTTATCATACAAAGACCCATTATTAAAGATTTATAATAGGAGGATCTTAAACGAGATATCAGATAGAGATGATATAAATTATATCTTATTTATAGATATAGATAATTTCAAACAGGTAAATGACACATATGGTCATGCAAAGGGTGATGAAGTCCTTAAAGGGATAACCACTATCCTAAAAAACCTCATAAGAAAGGAGGATCTCCTTATAAGATGGGGAGGAGATGAGTTTGTTATATGTGTAAAAGAAGGAGAAGAGGATAGTATTAAAAAGATAAAAGAGAGGATAGAAGAGGCTGTTTATGAAAAATTTAAAACACTGAACATTAGTGTAAGTATAGGTATTACCCGTGTTGAACCCGGCGAATCATTAAAGGGTGCCATAGAGAGGGCAGATATGAATATGTATATAGCGAAAAGGATAAAGAAGAGATAAAATTACCTTTATAAGAGTAATTAATAACAATAATAAGTATTTTTGATAAATTGACATATCTGTAGTATAATAGAGGTGAGGAAAATCGAAAGAAGGAGGTAGGTTATGCCATATGTAAAAAATACTATGGAGATCCTTGATAAGGCAAATAAGGAGTATTACGGTATAGGGGCATTTAATATAAATGATATGGAATTTCTCTATGCCATTGTAAATGGTGCAGTAAAGGAGAGGTCCCCTATCATTATTGAGACAAGTGAAGGTGCTATGAAATATGCCGGAAATGGTGATTATGTCCTTGGTGCAAAGGTGCTTGCTGATATGGTAAAGAGAATTGCAGATGAGGTGCCTATTCCCATTGCACTTCATCTTGACCATGGGCATGATCTGGAACATGTGGTTGCATGTATCAAAGCAGGGTATTCTTCTGTTATGATCGATGCATCCAAATATCCTTTTGAGGAAAATGCAAGGATTACCAAGGAGATAGTAAAGGTTGCCCATGCAGCGGGCATTTCTGTGGAGGCGGAATTAGGTAGACTACAGGGTATAGAAGACAATGTCTCTGTGGCAGAGCGTGATGCTGTACTTATTAACCCTGATGAAGCAAAAAAGTTTGTAGAGATCACAGAGGTGGACTTCCTTGCCCCTGCTATAGGCACAAGCCATGGTGCATTTAAGTTTAAAGGGGAGGCAAAGCTTGATTTTGAGAGATTGCAAAAGGTGAAAGAGCTTACAGGGCTTCCTATGGTGCTTCACGGTGCATCCAGTGTCCCCCCTGAAATTGTGGAAGAGGCAAATAAGTATGGTGCAAATATAAAGGGTGCGAAAGGGGTTCCCTTTGATGTATTAAAAGAGGCAGTAAAATACGGAATTAACAAGGTAAATACCGATACAGACCTTCGTATGGCATTTTTGGCAGGACTTCGTAAGGCACTCCATGATGATCCTGCACAGTTTGACCCACGTAAATACTTTAAACCTGCAATGGAAAAGGTAGAAGAGGCGGTAATAGAGAGAATTAGGGTTTTGGGTTCATCTGATAAGGCATAAAAAAGGGGCCTATATGGGCCCCTTTTTACATAACGGTAAGTACTATGATACCTAATGCAAGCATTACTATCCCTGCGATAAGGTGCAGTTTCCGTAAGTTTTTGTCTCTCCATTTTACAGTATTTTCTATAGTAGAATAACCTGTATATATAAATAGAGTAATGAGAAGCAGTGGAAGGACAAAGAATAGATTGTATAAAAGAAGTATGGGGATTGTTTGTAATCTTGTGGCCTTATCTGCAAGAAGTCCTAAGATAAAAAGATATGGTCCCCCTGTGCATGGAAGCTCAAATAGGCAGACTATAAACCCTGCCAAAAATGAAGCCCAAGGAGAGGATGCCTTTCTTAAGATCATCTTCATAGTAGGACGCCATCTTCTTGGTACCTCTGTTACAAACCCTAATCCCCCATACCAGAAATAGTCTTTTATATTTGCAAGCCCTATAATTATGCCAAATATACCCACAGCTTTTGTAAACCAGTATGCAACACCTACAAATCGAAGGGCTGAGAATATCCCCAGTCCAAAGAGGAAATAGGAGATATAGATAGATAGGGTAAACGAAAGTCCTGCCAGAAGTACACGCCTTTTCTCTTCTGTGTAGATAAGTCCGCCCAAGAGGATAAGAAGTACCGCAATAGCACACGGATTTATAGAGTCAACAAGTGCTGCACCTATTACAGTAAGGAGTGTAAGGTGTGTCTTTGTCCTACCTTTTGCGGGGATCAGGGATGGACACTTACCCCCTTTGGTATTTTTTATAAGATCTTCTAATTTACTCTTTATGTCATCTGGTCCTGTGAGCCATTTGTCTTTTGTGAAAACTGCAGGTATCCACCTTTTGTTCTTTGGGACATTGTAGGCATCGAAGAAATCATTTAGGAGTTTCCGATTTTTTGGTGTTCCATATATTTCAAATCTATGAATTTCCACATCTTTTCTCTCTTTCTCTATCTTTTCTATAAAGGGCTCTACCTTTGCACAGCTTTGACACCCTTCCCCATAGAAAAAGAATATACATACCTTTGGGTTTGCATATGTTATACCTGTATTTATAAGAAAAAGAAAGACTAAAGGAAATAATACAATAAGAGAAACTATTCTTTTAATTTGCATCTTTCAACCATCTCCCCTATTTTCCACCAGGAATCTTACCCTCTACACCTTCTA
>CAYWXH010000081.1:0-7715 GCA_964462295.1 uncultured Atribacterota bacterium | reverse complement strand
ATGTGATCTCTTCTACTGTAGCAGATGTCTCTTCTGAGGTGGAGGCGAGGGATTGAATAGATTCTGATATTTCCTCTGTTGCAGTCGCTACACTAGTAGATACATCTTCCAATTTTCCAGAGGAGTCTTTCACCTTAGAGACTATCATCCTAATTACATCTATTACTCCATTTATACTATTTACAAGTATACCTATTTCATCTTTAGATTTTTTAACCTCCAGATCCTTTGTAAGATCTGCATTTCCATCTTTTAAATCATGAGAGAATTTATCAAGAATAGAGGTTATCTTTTTTAGGGGCTTTGCTATGAGATTATCCATAAATAGTACTATCCCTATGAATACAATAAGGAGTATTATCAAATATATACCTATAGTTTTTCTGATTTTCAAAAGTGTCTTTTGCACATCATCCACATAAAAACCTGTTGCCATAACCCATTGCCAGGCTGGGAGTGCCTTTACATATGAAAATTTCAAAGAAGGCTTTTCTTTCCCAGGTTTGGGCCACATGTAAGATACAAGTCCTTCTCCCTTTTCCTTTGCAATATTTATAAATTTTCTTACAAAATAATTTCCTTTCGAGTCTTTTAAGTCTTTCAGATTTTTCCCTACAAGAGATGGTTTTATAGGATGCATAAGCATAGTATAATTATAATCTAATATAAAGAAATACCCACTCTTTCCATAACGCAACTGAGCAATATTAGTAAAGGCAAGTTTTTTTGCCTCCTCTTCGCTTATCCTTCCACTTTTTGCCTGATTGTAGTAATAGTTTGCAATAGAATATGCATTATCAATAAGTGAAACAAGCTGTGTCTCTTTTTCATGCATAAGCACTTTACTCATAAAAGAATCGAGTGCAAAATTTTCAAAAATTACCAATAACAAAATTATTACAAATAGTATGATAATCTTAGTTCTAATACTCAAAGTTTTTAAAACTCCCATCACCTTTTCCTCCTTTTACCAAATTATTTTTTATAGAGCATAGTCTTTATCTTTATCTCCCCTGTTGTCTCAAGACCATCATATCGTTTTCCTGATTTCCTATACATAAAAACCCCACACCTATCATAAGGAATATCTTTATAGAATATAGTAAGTTTTACAGAGACAAGCTCAGATCCCTTCTGGATTATCCAAAACATCGTAGTCTTATCTGCTACGGACTTGAAGGCAAACTCTCTCTGAAGAGCACCTTGTGATTCAAACCATTTCTCAATCTCTCCTCTAAAAGAATCTTCCACCTCCTTTCTATCTTTTTCACCTATCTCAGATATTATAGGATTTACAACTTCTTTGGAAAATGGGGAAATCTCTTTTAAAAATTCAAACATTTAGTGGCCTCCTCTCTCTTTACTAAAAGACAGACGCTCTATTTTAGCATGTAAAGAAAAAGGAGTCAATATTGAATTGAGAGGAGATTACTTGTTGTTTTCAAAAAGCCTTAAGGTAAATCTGTATCTGTCCCCACGATAGATAGATTGAACATATTCTATACATTTATCACCCTCTACATAAGTAAAACGGTGACGGAGTACTACACAGGCATCTTTCGATATTTTTAATAATTTCTGCACTTCATGAGTTGCCTTCATAACTTCCAATGTCTCATCAGCATAGATAAGTTTTAAGCCAAGTATTTTTCTAAAAAATTCATACAGGGAATTTTTAGACATATCCATATCTAAAACATTAAGAACCCTTACATCTATCATGGGATTTACATAAGCTGTCTCAATAGCATAAGGGGTTTCATCCAAAAGCCTTAATCTTTTTAGAAGCACTACCTTAGAACCTTGAGGAAGATTTAATTTCTCTGATACAGAAAGCGGAGCCTCCACTAAGCGATTGTCTAATACCCTGGAAGTAGGTCTAAAACCTGCAATTTTTGCATCTTCTGTAAAACCATGAAGCCCTGTAAGGTTCTCTACATTTTTTGGGCCCGTTACTATACTACCCCTTCCCTTCTTTTTTTCAATCAAACCCTCTTTTACAAGCTCAGCTAAGGCCTCCCTTACTGTAAGTCTACTTACATCATAAAGAGCTGCAAGTTGATTTTCAGAGGGTAAAAAATCCCCTGGCCCAAATTCACCTTTTCCAATACGTTCTTTTAAGATTTTATAAAGTTGATAATATAGAGGAATGGGGCTATTTTTATCTATTCTATTCATATATCCAATACTCCTTTGCAATTCGTTTGAATTCTTCTTCCTCTTCCTTCCAAAGATCTATTATGTCTTGTGCACTTACCCCCCTCTCTATCATCTCCCTAACACTATCTCCCCCTATCAAGAGATCAAAATGATGTCTCCCTTTTGCCTCATGATACAAAGTATCCCACTTAAACCTATTCGGATACATGTTCTTTATTGTTATAATAAGATCAAGTGCCACTTGTAATGGGTTTGCATCCTTTTTATCTTCTATAAAAAGCTCTATCCCATTACATACCTCACCCCTATATTTCGATATATAAGGGGTAAATCTTCTCTCCCTTATTGCAATACCTTTATGATTGTGGGCTTTTATTTCTTTTACTAGAGCCCTACTATCTATCCATGGTGCACCAATATATTTAAAAGGATGTGATGTCCCTCTACCCTCTGAGATATTTGTCCCTTCAAAGAGGGCCATCCCTGTATATAATAGGCCATGTTCAAATGTTGGGATAGATGGGGATGGGGTATTCCAAAAAAGTCCTGTATCATCATAATACATATCGTGTCTCCATCCCTCCATTTTTACTATATCCAAGGTTACGCCCATATTAAACCTGTCATTGTAATAGCGGGCAAGCTCGCCTACTGTAAGGCCATAACGCAGAGAAAGATCGTATCCTCCCACAAAGGATACAAATCTATCATCTTTTATAATTGGACCTTCTACCTTTCCAGACAAGGGATTAGGTCTATCAAAGACAACCATCTTTATACCATGCTTTCCGCATTCTTCCATCATATATCCAAGGGAATAAATATATGTATAAAATCTAAGGCCCATATCTTGAATATCATAGAATATAACATCTAAATCGGAAAGCATCTCATCTGTAGGATGTTCTGTCTCACCATAGAGAGAATATATGGGGATCCCATATACAGGATGTACTTCATCTTTTACCCTTTTACCATCTGGGGCAACCCCCCATAGTCCATGTTCTGGACCAAAAAGCTTTTTAAGTCTTATTTCATTTTCCATAAGAATATCTACTGTCATATCCAAATTACTATTTATACCTGTTGCATTTGTAAGAAGTCCTGCATTTAGATTTTTATAGTTATCCAATATATCAGAGATTCTATCTATTCCAAGTTTTATCACTTTATTGCCCCTTCTGTCATACCAGATATAAAGTGTTTAGAGAGGAGGAAAAATATTATCATAATGGGCAATACAGAGAGACTAAGAGCAGCTGATATAAGGTGCCACGCATTTGAGTACTCTCCAAAAAATACAGAAATAGCAAGGGGTACAGTCTCTTTACTCCTTGAATTTATGATAATAAGGGGGAAAAAGAAGTCATTCCATATACCTACAAAATTTACAAGACCTACAACGATCATAGCAGGCTTTGTAAGAGGAATTGCAATCTTTTTAAAAATTATCCAAGGTGTTGCGCCATCTATCATAGCAGATTCTTCTATCTCTATAGGTATTCCATCCATGAATCGCTTCATTAAAAATGTAGCAAAAGAGATACCTGTAGCCATATAAACAAGGATAAGTCCCGTTCTTGTATCTAAGAGGTTCAAATTATTAAGTATTACATAAATAGGAATTACAGCAAGTCTTGCAGGAAGTGCAAGCCCTACTATAATAAAAAGATAGAGTGCCCTTCTAAATGGGAATGTATATCTGGATATAAGGTATGCAAGCATAGAGGATATTATTAGGATACCCAATACAGAGACAAGGGATACAAAAAAACTATTCATATATGCAGTAAGAAGATTTGCCTTATCCCATGCTTGAATATAATTTGTAAGGATAAACTTCTCAGGAAATGAAAAAGGCTTTAAAAATATCTCTCTTAGAGACTTAAAAGAGTTATTAAAAATCATAAGAAATGGGGTAACTATAAGTATTACATATATTGTTAAAAAGGTATAGACTGCTATTTTGGTAATTTTTCCCATTCTAAGCATTTTGGGCCCTCCTATCAACTATATATGCATATATAAGAGATAACGGCATAACTATTAAAAATATGATAACTGCAACTGCAGCACCAAGTCCAAAATCGGCACGAGAGCTCCCAAGGCCTCCAAATGCAGTACGATAGAACAATGTACCTAATACATCAGTTCTCCTAAAGGGCCCTGCTTGTACACCCTCAAGGGCATATACTATATCAAACACATTGAATGTCCAGATAAAAAGCAAGATAGAGAGGGTTTGAAAAGTTGGTATTGTAAGGGGAAAAATAATCTTTCTCACTATCTGATTGTCAGATGCCCCATCTATATATGCAGCCTCTATAAGCTCCCCGGGAATATTTAGAATGGATGCCATAAAGACAAGCACATAAAATCCCAAATTTCTCCATACATTTACAGCGATTACGGTATTTAATGCAAGGTTTGGATCCCCAAGCCAGGGCCTTGCAAGATGTGCAAGTCCTATATGTTTTAGAAATTGATTGACCAAGCCTATTTGAGGATTTAACATCATATTCCAGATAAAACCTACAAGGATCATAGAGATTACATTAGGAAGATAAACCATCGTACGGAAAAAACGTTTTCCTGTGGTAATAGATACCAAAAATACAGCTATTAAAAAGCCAAGTCCTAATTCAAATATAGTTACCATAATAAAGTAATAAATATTATGCCCTAATGCATTTCTAAACTCTTGTCCAAAAGGACCAAACAGTATATCTTTAAAATTCTTAAGCCCTATAAATGTCCTTGCACCCGCACCTGGCCACTTATAAAAGCTTAAAATAAAACTATATATAAAAGGATAGATAACAAATGTTACATAGAGAATAAGAGCAGGAAGTGCAAAAAGGGCAATGTATTTTGCCTTTATTTTCATATCTGACCTCCAAATATAGGGGGCAAACATAAAACCTGCCCCCTATATAATTTAGCTATCTTACTTTTTCTGTAAAGGTTTGTACCAAGAAGAAATTTTCTCTTGTGCCATTTTTGCAAAATCTTCAGGGGAAAGTTTCCCTGCATACATAGCCTGCATACCTGGAACAAGGACATCTGTATAGAGAGAAGGAGACTGGGATACAAGCACAGAACCTACCCAATATACATAAGGTGATGCATGTTCTTCTGCAATCTTTGTAACTTTTTTAAGAATAGGGACATCTGGCATCTTTGCACCCATAACTGCTGGAATATTTAAGGTCTTATCTGCAAAAATTGTTCCAAATTCAGGTGTTGCAGCAAATTGTAATACCTTAAGTGCCATCTCTTTGTTCTTTACATTTGATGTAAGTGCCAAAGCGCCATCCATAAATACATATGCATAGGGTTTTTGATCCTTACTTTCTGGTGGGACCATGAAATATCCAATCTTATCTTTCATATCTGGATTAAGTTTAGTCCACATACCATATCCCCAGATTCCGTAGAATACCATTGCAGCCTGTCCAAATGCAAAAGCACCATTTAGATCATCTGTAGTATTTGCAAGGAATCCATCTTGATAATAGACTTTAAGGTTATTAAGAAGTTCATTTAAATGTACCCATTTCGGATCTAAGAAATTGGTCTTTCCTTCAAGAAGGCTTTTTATCCATTCGGGACCTAAAACACTTACACCACACATTGCATGCTGCATAGCAAGTGCCCATCCTGCTTTACCTGGTACAAAAAATGGTGTTACCCCATTTTTCTTTAAAACTTTGGCATTTTCTACCATTTCTCCCCATGTCCTGGGTTCTTTAAGCCCATATTTGGCATATAGTTCTTTATTGTAGAATACACCTACTACTTGTACAGCAAAAGGTACTCCATAATGCTTTCCATCTGTTGCCTTTATAAAGTTAAGCACACTTTCATTAAAGTGAGATAGATCAAGCTTGTCATCAATTGGGATAAGAAGTCCTGCATCAATTAAGGCTTGGGTTCTTTTTCCTGGAAGTCTTCTAGAATAGATAATGTCTGGACCTTTTCCACCTTGGAGTGCAAGCTGTACCTTTGAATCATACTCTGTGGGAAGGAAAGAGCGAAAATCAATCTTTACATCTACACCCTGTGCATTCAATTTTGCCTCTACCTCTTTCCATACCGGTTCATCCTGAGACCTCCATGACCATACCTGAACCGTAGTCTTTGCAAATGCCACAGAAGTCATGGTAAGTACAAAAGCTAAAATCAAGAACAATGCTAACTTACGCATAAAAATCCCTCCTTTTTTTGTTTTTTCTACACCTAATTGGTGTATTTTAAAACTTCTCTTACTCGTCCTTTATGTAGAGTAAGGAGTTCTTTTGCTTCTTTATAATCCTTTTTTGCAAGTGCCATAATTATAGCTACCTTTGGCTCCATATGCGCCTTCTGCAGTAGTTTTTTCGCCTCAGTACGAGAAACACCTGTAGCTAAAGAGATGATTCTTTCTGCACGATCCACAAGTTTTTCATTTATAGGGGTAACATCTACCATAAGATTCTTATATACTTTACCTATTTTTATCATAGATATTGTACTTAACATATTAAGGACTAATTTTTGTGCTGTCCCTGCTTTTAGGCGAGTAGAGCCCATAATAACCTCAGGTCCTGTTATCACCTCAATAGGAAAATCTACCATTTCCCCTATCTTAGAATTTGATGTATTTACAATACATCCTGTTGTAGCCCCTTTTTTCTTAGCAAAAGTCAAGGCACCAATTACAAAAGGGGTTCTTCCACTTGCAGATACTCCTATTACCACATCTTTTGGTCCCACAGAGAGTGATTCCATTTCCTTCTTTCCACCTTCTTCATCATCTTCAATCTGTTCTACTGGTTCTCTCATAGCTATATCTCCTCCTGCGATCACTGCCACAAAAACTCCAGGGGGGAGGTTAAATGTAGGTATAGTCTCTGCAGCATCAATTACAGCAAGTCGACCAGAAGTTCCCGCACCTACATAGATACATCTACCACCATTTTCTACATGTTGGGCTATTTCGTCAGAAAGTACCGCAATCCTCTCTAGTTCTTTCTCTACTGCATAAGGTACTTTTTTGTCTTCTTCGTTCATAATTTTGGCAATTTCAAGGGATGATAATATATCAATATTTTCTGTTTTGGGGTTTACCTTTTCTGTTTCAAGAATATCAAGCTTTTCGTTTATATCCATAATAACCTACCTGATATGTTGTCTGTACAAGTTTATATCTTATTATACATATAACTGGCTATTTTGTCAAATCATTTTTTTAAAAAATAATATATTGACAATTTTCATCTAAAAATCGCCCAATTTATCCATCTTCTCTTTCTTTTATTGAATACTATGTGTTTCTAGGAACACTACGGAGAGGCTATATCATTTAACTGCCTCTATAAAGATACCAAAGGCATGACATGTATCCCAACCGTTATTGTAAGGAGTTTATCACCTCTAAATCATCATACCGAGGAGTTCACTTACTCCCCGTCATTGCGAGGAGCCCACACCCTTGTCATTGCGAGGAGTCCACCCCCCTCAACGTCATTGCGAGGAGGAGCGCCTTTTGCTCCGACGTGGCAATCTCTGGTACC
>CAYWXH010000080.1:0-7802 GCA_964462295.1 uncultured Atribacterota bacterium | reverse complement strand
TAAGATAGATGAAATATTTTATTTAATCCCCGAAATTAAGGGTATATCTCTTTTCTCAACGAATAATAATAGACCTCTTTTAAAGAGGGGAATTTTACCTTTCAAAGAGCTTATTTCTATCCCAATGAATGATACTATACTTATATCTTCCCCGTTTGAGATAAAGAACCATTGGTATATTTCCTCTTTTGCTCCAATAAAGGATAGTAACAAGGAGTATATAGGTTCTATTGTCCTTACAATGGATTTTGCACCTGTTATAGATTTTTTAAAACAGGGGTTTAAGGATTCCCATTATATGAATTTTGCACTGGGAGAAGTAGTGGATAAGGATGTGCGGATCTTTTTTAGAGAGGGTAATAAAAAATACGACCCCTTCCTCAAAAAGGGAATTTTACAAAATACCAAAAAAAAGATAGAAGTAATATCCATAGCAAGAGGTAGAAAATACTCTCAAGAAATTATCTCTGCTCCCATAAGTGGTACAAAGTGGGTATTTGTTCTGACTATAGATCAGACCCTCCTTCTTCCCCCAATTATAAATCTCTTAAGGCTATTTCTCATTGCTATAATCTTATTTATTATATTCGGTTCAATATATACATATTGGGTATTTGTAAAAATTATAAAGGGAAGTATCCAGAGGGCAAGAGAACTTGAAGGGGAGGTAAGTGCGAAATCTCTTCAGCTTGCAGAAGAGATCCAAAAGAGAGAGAATTTAGAAGAATTGTATGAAATAAACATGAACTTTTTAACTGTAGTGTTAGATACGGTTCCTATTCCTATATCGGCAAGAGATGCAGAGAGAGGGGAATATGTATTTGTAAATTAGGCATTTGTAAGGCTTACAAAAAAAAGACTTGGATAAAATTATAGGCAAAACCCCATATGAAGTCTGGGGAGAGGAGATAGGAAAAAAGATAGAAAATTTGGATAATGAAATAATAAGAGAACAAAAAGAGGTGATGTTTGAATTTTCAGTTGTCTTAGAAAGTGAAGTTTATGGTATCCTCACAAAGGCCCCATTTTTTGATGGAAAAGGGAAACTTGTAGGCATTGTGTCTGCATTTTTAGACCTTACGGACAAGAAGAAACTAGAAAGAGAACTCTCAAGACTTGCACAAGTTGTAGAACAGTCATCCGATTATATCATAATAACAGATACAGATGGAAATATTACATATGTAAATCCTGCATTTACTGTTATTACCGGATACAAAAGAGAGGAGGTTATAGGTAAGAATCCGAGGATTTTAAAAAGTGGTAAACATCCAAGAGAGTTCTATGAAAAATTTTGGAATACATTAATCCGTGGGGAGACATGGAGGGGAGAATTTATAAATAGGCGTAAAAATGGCGAGGAGCATTATGACTATTCGGTAGCATTTCCTATAAAGGACAAAGATGGCAATATTATTAGTTTTGCTGCAATTAAACGAGATATGACAGAGGAAAAGATTAATCAGAAGAGACTTCAACAGGCTCAGAAGATGGATACTATTGGTAGACTTGTAGGCGGTATTGCCCATGATTTTAATAATCTCCTTACAGTAATACTTGGATATGCTGAATTTATATTGAAGGTGGTAGAAGAACAAGATCCAGCATCGAAATATGCAGAGAAGATAAGAGATACAGGAGAGAAGGCCAAAGACCTTACTGGAAAACTCCTTGCATTTGGGAGACGCCAGATTCACAAGCCTCAGGTGATAGATATAAATGATAAAATACATACGATATGGGATATGTTGAAAAGATTGGTACCTGAAGATATAGAGATAAATATGACTCTTTCTCCAAGACCTCTTTATATATACGCAGATCCGGTACAGATAGAGCAAATAATTATGAATCTTGTAGTAAATGCAAAAGATGCACTAATAGAGAAAGAAAATAAGCTTGGAAGACCCTTTGAGAAGATTATCACTATAGAGACAGACAATATATACTTAGATAATACCTATGTAAAGTTTCATCCAGGAAGTAGAGAAGGGGAATTTGTACTTATCTCTTTATCTGATAATGGGATAGGGATAGATGAAAAGACAATAGAGAAGATTTTTGAACCATTTTTTACTACAAAAGAAGAGGGGAGAGGTACAGGATTAGGGCTTGCAACTATATACGGTATAATAAAACAAAATAATGCCAATATATATGTATATAGTGAGCCATTAGAAGGTACCACATTTAAGATCTATTGGCCTATATCTAAAGAGAAGGAAAAAAATTTAGAAGGAAGAAGGGGTATTATAAAAGAAAATTTAGAAGGAAAAGAGACGATAGTTGTAGTAGAAGATAATGAAGATGTGCGAGAATTTATGAAAGAATCCCTTAACCTTTTGGGGTATAAGATATATGAGGCTAAAAATGGCAAAGAGGCATTAGATTTGATAACTTCACGAAAGATAATCCCAGATATGGTTATAACAGATATAATTATGCCTCAGATGAATGGAGAAGAACTTGCCAAAAGGGTAAAGGAGATTATGCCAAATATAAAAATACTATTTACCTCTGGTTACACATATAATCATATAACCAAAAATGGATTACTTAAAGAAGGGATAGAGTTTATCCATAAACCCTTCTCTATTACAAATCTTGCTCGAAAAATACGGGAAGTCTTAGATAATGTTTCTTAACTTATAAGGTTATACTCCCTTGTAAGACCTTTTTCTTTGCACCTGTGATGTGTGGAAGGTTTGAGGGTATACCACAGAATGTCTCATCTCCCAATATTGCCCAAGTAAGTGCCTCTCTTGCCTCATCAGGGATCCCATAATCTTTGTGTGTATGGATTTCGATACCAGGCAGTCTTTCCTTCAGCATCTTGATAAGGGTTTTATTGTATACTCCACCACCTCCCAATATAATCTCATCTATTCTACCATAGGGAAATACAAATTTTTTATAATTCAGCAGTATGGCCTCTACAGTAAATAGGGTAAGAGTGGCTATAGTGTCTTCCTTTGAAATACCCAACTCTTTTGCCTTTAATATGACTTTTTTCCCAAATGTTTCCCCAAATACCTCTCTTCCTGTAGTCTTTGGAGGATTTTTTTTAATATATGGATGCATCATAAGCCAATCGAGTAATTTTTTACTTACTTTTCCAGATTTTGCAATCTCTCCATCTTTATCGTATGGTTTTTCAAAAAACTCATTTACAAGATAATCTATAATCATATTTCCAGGACCAGTGTCAAAAGATATTACTTCATCTATAGATTGCCCAGGAAATATAGCTGTCAGATTTGCTATACCACCTATATTTTGAATTATACGTCCTTTTGTCTTATTATGAAACAAAAGGTAATCTACATATGGGGAAAGAGGGGCCCCACGACCACCTGCTGCAATATCTTGCTCCCTTAAGTGGGATATGACAGGGATATCAAAGGTCTCTTTTATCTTGGAAGGTCTTGAGAGTTCTATGCATAATGGCGGGGCATAATATAGGATAGGGCCCTGATAAGAGATAAGAGAAATCTCTTTTTTGGGAATGTTTGTCTTTTTTAGTAGGTGTTCTATAGCGTTTATGTAAAGGCCCATTACTTTATGTTCTATTTTTGCAATATTTTCGATACAGAATTTTTTTCCAGGATAGAGGGAGAAGATTTCTTCTCTGAGCTCTTTAGGGTATTTTATATCTACATAATCTAAAAATGCAATCCTTTTCTCTATATAAGCTCCCTTTGTCCTAATTAACGCAAAAGTTACACCATCTGATGATGTCCCTGACATCCCACCTATTATAAATCTTTCTGTGCTGGCATCTTTGTAAAACATTACTCTATAGCCTTTAATTTATTAAATATATTATCAGATAGAATCCCTAATTTTGAAAAACCCATAAACAGTGCGCCCCCTATAGGAGAAAGTACTGGTTTTTTAAGCTCAAAACCCATGATTTGCAACTCTTCACCTACTATAGTTTTGTAGTAATTTGAGTTAAACATTCCACCACCATATGAGACATAATCATCCTTTATTTTAATTTTTACGCTACCTACCCCACGGACTAGTGATTTTATATTATCTCTAAGTATTTTATTTGCAATAAAATCCCCCTCTTTTGCAGCCCTTACTACAGAAGGAGAAAATGAGGCTACCTTTTTTCTATCCCCACCCTTTATATAGAAAAAGTCGATAACATCTTGAAATGAGCTGAATCCAAAATGTGTCGATAGGGCATCTACAAGTATTGTGTAAGGTCCCATTCCTTCCCAATAGCTCATAACAGCCCTTATCGCATCATAGGATATGCGGTATCCACTTCCTTCATCACCTAATAAATGACCCCATCCCCCTGCTTTATAATATCTATTTGCACTATCTATACCTATTACCATGGAACCTGTTCCAGAGAGTATAATCATTCCTTTTTTTCTCTTACCAATTGCCCCAATAAGTGCTACATAACAATCATTATATACCTCTATTGTTTTTGCATTTATTACCTTTTTTATCTCATTTGCCAATCTTTTTCTTACACTGGGTTCAAACCCTGCACCTCCCATACCTATTATGGCAATATCAAAAGCATGATTTCTATAATCACCAAGCCCTTGGACTATCGATTTGACAACCCCATCTACCCCTACAACAAGATGATTCCCTGGGCCACCTATCCCTTCACGGAGTATATTTCCCTCTTTATCTACAACTACAACCTTTGTTTTTGTCCCTCCCCCATCTACTCCAAGAATCACTAACTACCACCCCTTTCCAGTTTCTATTATTTCTATTTTATCATAAATTTGCTGAGATTGGCCTGTTGCATTTTTCATATTTTATGTTAAAATTTTATTACTATAGAGAAATTGATTTATAAAGAAACTAATATAGAATATTGCGATAAGGTGGCCTTAAATAGGGATAGCCTCTTCATGTATTGACAGATAGTGGATAGTGTGTTATTTTTTCTTTAAATTATAGTTTGGAGGGGATTATGAAATATTTTCGAAAACTCGAAGGTGACCTTTGCTATCTTTCTCCAATCAATCCCGATGATGCAGAAAGATATACGAGGTGGTTAAATGATCCTGAAGTAGCAGTAAATCTTACTGTTTTCTCTTCCATGATAACCCTTAATGGAGAAAGAGAGATATTGGAGAAACTTTCGAAAGAATATGTATTTGCTATAGTGGATAAGGAGATTGATGAACCCATAGGAAATTGTGGTCTTCAGAAATTGGATTTTGTAAATAGGACATGTGAGGTAGGGATATTTATAGGGGAGAAAGATTATTGGGGAAAAGGATATGGAACAGAGGCTATGAGGCTTTTATTAGATTTTGCATTTGGAATACTGGGGCTTGAAAATGTGATGTTGGAAGTGTATGAATATAATAGGAGGGCCATTTCTTCTTATAAAAAATGTGGATTTAAGGAGATAGGTAGGAGAAGAGGTGCAAAATTTGTAGCAGGAAAAAGGTATGATATAATATTTATGGATATATTAAGGGATGAGTTCAAGGGTAGCAGTATAGGGAAATTATTAAGATATATTGAAGAATAATCTTTGAATTATCTTGACAAATGTTTTTACTTATTTTAAAATGATATAAAGCCTTAGAAAGCTGAAAGGGGGAAGAATAGATATGGATGAGGAAAAAAAGAATGTAACTGAACTTCAGCTTGTTGTATTTAAAATCGGGAATGAAGAGTATGGAGTTGAGATTTCAGAGGTCCAAGAAATTAATAGAATGATCGAGATTACTAAAATCCCCAGGGCACCTGAATTTGTAGAAGGTGTTATAAATCTTCGTGGGAAAGTTATCCCTGTGATTGACCTTCGGAAGAGATTTGGGATGGAAAAGAAAGAGTATGATAAGAATTCGAGGATTATAGTTGTTGAAATAGATGGAAAACTTGTGGGGATGATTGTAGATGCAGTAACAGAGGTACTTAGGATTACAAGTGATGCCATTGAGCCACCACCTCCTATTATCGCAGGTATAGGTTCTGAATACCTAAAAGGTGTGGGTAAACTTGAGGATAGAATGCTCATACTCCTTGATCTCTCCAAGGTATTTACAGAAACGGAAAAGGAACATCTTCTTGAACTTCAAGATAGAAAAGACCTTATTACTGAGGAGAATAAGGAAGAAGAAGTTACAGCATAGACCTAGGGCCGAAAGGCCCTTTTTTTATGGATTTTTTCAGAGAAGGAGGGTTATATGAGTTTTTTAGATGATAAGTATTTGCTTACAAATAGTACTGCAGAAGTTTTATATGATACTATAAGAGACCTTCCCATAGTGGATCCCCATAATCATGCGAATATAGAAGAGATTGTAGAAAATAGACCATGGGCTGATATATGGGAAGTAGAAGGGGCGACAGATCACTATGTGTGGGAACTTATGAGAAAGAGAGGAGTTCCTGAAGAGAGGATTACAGGAAGCGCAACTAATAAGGAAAAGTGGTTAACACTTTCAAAGGTGATGCCAGAACTTGTAGGAAATCCTGTTTATGAATGGATTCATCTTGATTTAAAAAGGGTATTTGGCATAGATGAGGTTGTCTCAGGGCATACTGGAGAAAAAATTTGGGATAAGACCCTAGCACTATTAAAATCTCCCGATATGAGACCCCAAGAGTTATTAAAAAAGATGAATGTAAAGATCCTATCTACTACAGATGACCCCCAAGATACACTTAGCTTGCACAAGAGGGCACAGGAGGATGTAAAGGGCATACGCATTACCCCTACCTGGAGACCAGATAAGGCTATGAATATAGAAAAAGAGGGATGGAGAGAATATATAGAAAAATTAGGAGAGGGCGAGGGTGAGGATATCTCTAATTTTAAAGGTTTTCTAACTGCCCTTGAAAAAAGCCACAATAGATTTGACCTATATGGATGTGTGGCAAGTGATCATGGTATAACTAGACCCATATCGTTTCATGTGGATAGAGAAGATGCGGAGAAGATTTATGTAAAGGCTATCAAGGGAGATAGATTAGAAAAGGAAGAGGTATATAAATTTAAGGCCTTTATGCTCATTAGATTTGGAGAGCTAAATACTAAAACCAATTGGGTTATGCAACTTCATATAGGTGCATTAAGAGACTATAGGGATAGTTTATATAATAGTTTAGGGCCTGATTCGGGTGGGGATATCTCCACAAATGCACTAGATATTGCAGGGAACTTGAGATATTTCCTTAATCACTTTGATGGAAAATTAAAAGTAGTACTCTATGTACTTGATCCTACACACCTTCCTACAATAGCCACTATTGCCCGTGCATTTCCCAATGTAAGTATAGGTGCTGCTTGGTGGTTTAATGATACCCCTTTTGGAATGGAGATGCACCTTAAATATATAGCAACAGTAGACCTACTTTATAACTTTGCCGGGATGGTAACAGATTCTCGTAAACTTCTCTCTTATGGTTCTCGTACAGAGATGTTTAGACGGGTACTCTCATCTGTGGTGGGTGAATGGGTAGAGAGGGGACAGCTCCCCTTAAAGCAGGCTATAAACCTTGTAGAATGGGTAAGCTATAGGGGGCCTTATACTCTTTTCTATGAAAGATGAGATGCCATTGCGAGAATCCGCCAGGAGCCGTGGCAATCTGCGGGGCCCCACACCCTGTCATTGCGAGGCCCTGTCAGGGGCCGTGGCAATCTCTCTTTTGGGGTTCCCTCATTCTCGTTCGTATGGTCTTTCGGTACCAGAGATTGCCACGTCGGGACAAAAGCCGTCCCTCCTCGCAATGACAGATTTGGGAAACAGGAGGGGACCTGGGTACCAGAGATTGCATCACTCGTGCCTGTGGCACTCCTC
>CAYWXH010000079.1:0-7833 GCA_964462295.1 uncultured Atribacterota bacterium | reverse complement strand
GGACACTTGCCCCTTGTAATATATAAATAAAGGGATCGTAAAATATAAAAAAGGAGGAAGTCATGGGTAAGATAGAGTTTCCAAAAGAATTTATATGGGGTACTGCAACAGCATCTTATCAGATAGAAGGATCCCCCCTTGCAGATGGGGCAGGACCATCTATCTGGCATAGATTCTCACATACACCAGGAAATATAGCAAACAAAGATACAGGGGATATAGCCTGCGATCACTACAATAGATACAGAGAAGATATAGCCCTTATGAAAGAGTTGGGTCTTAAGGCATATAGATTTTCTATAGCATGGCCAAGGATATTTCCAGAAGGAAAGGGAAAGATAAATATAAAAGGTCTTAATTTTTACAAAAGACTTACAGATGAACTTCTTAAAAATGATATTACCCCTTTTGTCACACTTTACCATTGGGACCTCCCTGCTTCCCTTCAAGACATAGGAGGATGGACCAATCGTGATATTGCAGGTTGGTTTTCAGATTATGCAGATTATCTATTTCAAGAGTTAGGAGATAGGGTAAAACACTGGATAACCCTTAATGAACCGTGGGTTACAGCAGTTATAGGGCATGTATGGGGAGTACATGCACCTGGTATGCGTGATATCTATGCAGGTTTTTCTGTGGTACATAACCAGCTTCGTGCACACTCTGAGGCAGTGCGGGCATTTAGGGCAGAAGGGATAGGTGGAAAAATCGGTATCACCCTTTCCAATCATTCACAAGAGCCATTTTCAGATGACCCAGCAGACATAGAGGCTGCAAGGATTGCACATGAATATGTAAACTATCCACTCTTTTTAAATCCTATCTATAAAGGAACATATCCCGAACATCTCCTAAAGGTAGCTGAAGAGTTTTTCCCAAAAGGGCATGAAAAAGACTTAAGTGATATAAGAGAACCGATAGATTTTGTAGGGATAAACTATTACTCAGGTGGTCTTGTAAAATACGACCCTCTATCACCTTTTGGCATAAAAATGGAAAAACTTGGTCTTCCCATGACAGAGATGGGATGGGAGATATATCCGAAAGGCCTCTATATTATACTAAAAGGGGTACAGGATGAATATAATCCTAAAGAGATTTATATTACCGAAAATGGTGCAGCATTTGATGATAGGGTAGAGGATGGAAAGGTACACGACAAAGAGAGGATAGACTACCTTAGGGAACATTTTAAAATGGCATATAAGGCCATGGAAGACGGGGTTAGGTTAAAAGGGTATTTTGTCTGGTCACTTATGGACAATTTTGAATGGGCACACGGGTATTCAAAAAGGTTTGGTATAGTCTATATAGATTATGAGACACAAAGAAGGATTATAAAAGATAGTGGTTATTGGTATAGGGAGGTTATAAAAGATTCAGGTTTCGAAGATTAAGGGGAGGGACTATGGAAATATATCTAAATGGTATATGGCATATAAGGGATAGCGAAAGGGAATTTGACTTTTTTGGAAAAGTCCCCGGGACAGTTCAGGGAGACCTTATAGAGCTTGGAAAACTCCCACATCCCTATATTGGGACAAATGAGTTATTATTTGAAAGATTGGAGAAAAAAGACTGGGTATACGAAAGGGAGTTCTATGTAGAAAAAATCCAAGAAGATATGAGGTACGAATTGGTATTTAAAGGGGTTGATACGCTATCTTCTGTCCATCTAAATGGGAAACTTTTGGGAAACACAGAGAATATGTTCATAGAATATAGATTTGACATAACAGATATATTAAAGCAAGGTAAAAATAGCCTTAAAGTAGTTATAGCCTCTCCCATAGAGAGACCCAAAGCTCTTATGAAAACATATGGAGAACTTGCCGCAACAGGTGAACATGATGTAAGGCCATACATAAGAAAAGCACAATACTCATACGGCTGGGATTGGGGTGCCCGAATTGTAACCTCCGGTATATGGAGAGATGTTTTCATTGAGGTACTGCCTGATGCAAGACTTTACGGCTCTACGGCATATCTTTCTGATATGGAGACTATAGAGGTAACAGGATACATAGATAAGGCAGGGGATGATATAGATGTCTATAAAGTATCTGTATTGATAGATGGAAAGCCAAAAGGAGAATTTGGACTAAATACTACTCTAAGGGGCCCATATTTTAAAGGGCGTATAAAAAGAGATGGTCTTTCCCTATGGTGGCCATCTGGTATGGGTGAGCCTACACTTCATGATTTTATCTTTATCCTGCTTAAAGATGGGAAAGAGGTTTATAGAGAAAGAAAGAAAATAGGGCTACGAAAGGTAGAAATCTTGAAAAAAGATGATGAGAAAGGGGAAACATTTATATTCCAAATAAATGGAAAAACTGTCTTTGCAAAAGGTGCAAACTGGATACCAGCAGAAAACATCCTCTCATGGCTTACCAAAAAAGACTATGAAGAGCTTGTGCAGATGGCATATGATGCAAATATGAATATGCTCCGTATATGGGGTGGGGGGATATATGAAGATGAGGCATTTTACGAAAAATGTGATGAATTGGGGATTATGATATGGCAAGATTTTATGTTTGCATGTGCAGAGTATCCTGACCATATTAGCTGGTTCAGAGAACTTGCAAATAGAGAAGTAAGGGAAAATATAATAGCCTTAAGACATCATCCAAGTATCGTACTTTGGTGTGGAAACAATGAAAACAACTGGGGATTTGATGAATGGCCCCATTTTGCCCATAAGGTTGATGGTAAGTTTCTGGGCAACACCTTATATCTTGAGGACTTTCCAAAGATCTGTGCAGAAGAAGATCCATCTCGTCCGTACTGGCCTTCAAGCCCCTTCGGTGGGTCAAGACCAAATGCAGAAGACGGGGGAGATAGACACAATTGGGATGTCTGGTCAGGATGGCAAGACTATACAGAGTACAAAAAAGACAGGGGTAAGTTTCTAAGTGAATTTGGATTTCAGGCAGCACCAGATCCAAAAACTATAGCTTTTTTTGCAAAACCATGGGAAAAAGAGATATTTAGTAAAACAATGGTTTTACACAATAAACAGGTAGAAGGACCTGAACGGATAATGAAATTCATCCATAATCATTTCGGCCTGGTATCTGATTTTGAGGCTATCATCTATCTTTCCCAGATAAACCAAGCAGAGGCGATAAAAGAAGGGGTAGAACACTGGAGGTCTCGTAAATACAGTACAGCGGGGACCCTTTATTGGCAGCTAAACGACTCATGGCCTGTATTTAGCTGGTCAGCTATTGACTATTTCAAAAGACCAAAGGCACTTTACTATTATACAAAAAGATTTTACAAGGAGATACTCCCCGTATGTATTAGGAATGAAAATGGAGCAATATTAAAAATTATAAATGATGGAAAAGATATAGTAGGAAAATTAGAGGTTTTTGCATATGATATTCAAAGCGGAGAAAAGCTCTTTGAAAGAATTTATAAAGATGTAAGGGTGGGAGAAGATAGTGTGGTCTTTGTGGATGATCTCTCTTTTTCCAATATTTGGCGCTCTATCCTCTTTATGAAATTTGTAACAGATAAGGGGATATATGAAAACGACAAACTCCTTACAAACCTAAGGGATATAAGTCCAAAAGACCCAAAACTAAATATAGAGGAAGGGGGTAACCATATCATAATAACTGCTAAGTATCCTGCCTATGGGGTATATGTGGTAGGGGAGGGGGTAGAGGACAACTTCTTTTCTCTTGTACCAGAGATGCCCAAGGCTATAAGGATAGAAGAGATGGAAAAGGTAGTAAGTATCTATGATTTATTAAAGAAATAGAGGAATTTTTGGAGGCCCTTTGTAATGGCTATCAATATACTCTCCCCCTCATGTCATTATGAAGGGTCTCCATATCACCACGGACAACCCCCAACAGTCATTGCGAAGAGGAATCGATGTGGCAATCTCTAGTCAGTTACAGCCAACCTAATACCTAACCAGACAAAAAGTGCTCCTACCCCTCTATCTATCCACTTAGATACTGTGTTATTTTTACTAAGATAGTCTGTTAATTTTCCCCCTATAATAACTAATGGAGGTTCGATGAAACCGGCTACTGCTATAATAAGAGAACCATGGAGAAATAGCTGTGCACTAATAGGCCCTGCCCCCTTTTCAACAAATTGAGGAAGAAAAGCCAAAAAGAAAACAGCAACTTTAGGGTTTAATACTGCAACCAATATTCCTTGTTTATATATCTTTGCCAAATCTTTTGCAGAACCATGTTTATCCAAGAATATCTTACCACCTTTAGACCGTAATGACTGTATCCCAAGGTAAATTAGATAAAGAGCCCCGATTAATTTAACTGCTGAGAATACAAAGGCAGAAGTAACAAGGATTGCCGATAAACCCAATGCTGCAAAAAGGACATGAACAAATGCACCAGTCCATATACCAAACATAGCTGAAAATCCAGCACGTCGGCCTCCTTTTGCAGTTTGAGAGAGAATAAAGGCCATATCTGGACCTGGAGCCAAGTCCAGTAAGATAACAGCTGTAAAAAATGTAACCCAATGGGCAAGAGAGTAGCTAAACATTCTTTTGTCTCCTTTTTTTAGGGTATTATGATATTTATTTTTTGGTAAGGTATTTATAGTTTATATTTTATTCATACTTATGTCAATAGTGTTTTATCATATATTAGAAAGATTTTCGAAAAAACAGTGCAGTTAGAGTATTTCGCAAATTTACAAGGAGTTTTTGAGAAGGAGGGAAAGGAAAATAAAATTCTTCGTGCGAGAAACTCTTGTTATAATTTTATAAATATTAATTTTTTTGACTTTAAAAACTCTAATTCTTTTTTAATTAATCTGTCGGCTCTTTTATTTGTATACCCATAAGCATAAATAATATTACTTAAGCCCTTATCTCTCAAAAGTTGAGTAAATCTTTTTTGTCCAACTCCAGCTGTTAATTTTGAAAGATTTTTTTCTTCAATATCATCTCTTTTTCTCCTTCTAATTACTACATCTCCATCTTTATCATAGTTTATATTGTATACCAAATCCATCGGTAAATTTTTCTTATGGGAGTTTGCCACGATTCTACTTTTACATAAAAGTTATAAGTTTCTCACAAAAGTACCAGTAAAATAACAGGGTTATGATAAGTACATAAAATAAAACTTTGATTATCTTTTTCGTATACACCCTTATTTATTTTTACTGACGCACAACGGTTGGGACTATGAGAAGTGGTGGGATTATACTGCTTATTTTCATATTTGCACCTTTGTTTAATTTATACATATATCTTTCATTTATAGCACTTTACCGCCATTGCTTATATACAATGTTGTGCCCTGTGCTTTCTTCATTCCTTTTGTTTCTTTTAATTTTGTTAGCATCTCTTTCAGTGTTGGTAAAGACATACTTATTGACAAGTTTTGGCTTGTGCGGTGGGCTTTGTGCAACTTACAAATGTGTATGCTTGTGCGGTGCTTTCTATTTCTCTATTTTCTCGTAGCAAATTTGTCATTCTGTATCGTTTCTCCTGCTTGCACCTAACGGGCGACGGCTATATACTGTTTACGAAAATTGTACAATAATTTTTGGAAATTGCATATAGCTATATGTTATGCGTCGTAGCGAAGCGAAGATACACAACATAAGGCGTAGCCGTCGCCCGTTGAGCCGTTATGCGAAGCTATGACGGCTCAACGTATGAATATAAACAATTGTCTTTATACCACAAATTTGGGTGAATATAAACCATTGCTTGTATTTGCTTTCTATCACTCCATCACTCTCCCATTAGAAGTTCCTCTGTAATATAGCATAACGGTTTCAAAAATACTTGTCTTATTCATTCTTAACTTAAGATATAAATAGTTACATTAAATATATGACAAAAGTTTGAAAAGTCAAGATTATTTTATAAAAAATTTCTTAGAACAATAAGTTCTTAGTTTTTTTAGTTTATTTATCCCAAGAAATTATTGTTTGGCTCCAGACTAAAATATATGGGTAAAAAAATATTTATCTGGGTATTGATTTTTTATATAAAAGAGGTATAATTTATTCAGAGGTATCTCAATCATTTTTAAATTAAAGGAGGAGATTAGAATGAAAGTATGGATCTTTATAGGTTTGATGAGTATATTTATGTTTTTGGGCACTACTACAGTGGTACAAGGTTTTGCCAAAGAATCGTTACCTCCTGTACTTGGGGAGCCCACTTCCACACCTCTTCCCCCTACACAGAAAGGAGAGGTATTACCCAAAAATAGTAGGCCGGAACAAAACCCTATATCTCCTTTGGGTTCCAATGTTTTGCCTGGACCGGGAGTACCTCCACCGAGGGCGGATATAGGAGGGATCAACTCACCTCCTCCACCTCTTCAATCTCAAGAGGTAAACATAAATTACGTATTAGGGAATCTTAAAAGGGCAATAAATACTGCAAAAATAGTGGTCGAACATCTAAATCCCGGCAAAATATGGATAAGAAGAGGTCCACAAGGAGAGATAGAAGTAGAAGGGGCAATAATTTATCAAGGGGTGGTTGTAGGGAGTATTAAGCTTGATCCTTTAACCGGAGAGGCCCTTCCAGACGGATATCATGGGAAAACTTTCACAGGGTCTTTTGATTTTGGGATGCTAAAGGCCAAGTTTCAGAGTGTATTTCAGGATTTACAAATTGCAGAAGGTGTAGAGTATAGAGAACCCGAAGCATCATGGATTATCCCTATAATATGGGAAGGAAGAATTGTAAGCTTTTTAAAAATTTATTATGATGGGCTTCATATAGTACCTGATTTTAAAAAGATGCACGATATGACCTTATTTGGAAGGTAATCGGTTTGGGGTATAGAAAAATCTATACCCCTTTACCCATTTTTTTGAGTAATTCACTATTTACACATATCTCAAACTCTTTGGTTTTATAAAATTTGCGTACAATCATTCTCTCTTCATCAAGTTCTATCCTATACTCAAGAAATCCTCCTGTGATCAATTTTTTTAGATGACTTATGAGAAGTGGTTTTGAAATTCCAAGATATTCCCTAAGTTCTCTACTTGTAAATTCTCTTTTGCTACATAGTGTTAAAATTTTAAGTCTTATTGGGTGAGAGAGTATTTTTAAAAGTTCCGAAATTTCATCCACAAATCCTTTTCTCGCCATAAATTAGTCTTTAAGCTCCTCTTTTAGTTCCTCTATATCTTTTCTCAAACCTCTTATCTCTTCTGTCATCTCTTTTATAGCAATCTCTAAAGTCTTCTCATTTTCAGGATAAGTTGTTCGCTCTCTTGTAGGGTTTAATAATTTAAATATGGCAAACACCCCTATTATTATAGCAAACATAATAACTATGTCCACAAGAACTTCTCTAATTCCAGGTGGAAAAATTGGACCAGGTGGCATATTCTCACCTCCAAAATTTATTTTAAAATCTGGGTCACTTTTATTTTACCCTATAAAAAGTTTTTTGTCAATATTTATTTCAGACTGATTGATTTAAGGGCTATAAGCACAAGAAAAATAAGGATAGGAAAAGGGGCGGCAGGGCTTAAGAGAAATACAAGGAAGATATCCAAAATAGATAGTAAAAAGATATAAAATGCTATCCAGAGATAAGGGGATATAGTTTTATCCATTTTGTCTCCTTATGTAGGGTTTTTTAAGTATAACATTTGGGAGATTGTAGTGTCAATAGAGGAGATGGGGACCGAAAGAGAGATTGCCACGGCTCACAAAACGAGCCTCGCAATGACGAGGGAATAAGAGAGAGTCGCAATGAAGATCCCCAGAAGGGCGGTCCTTCTCCAACGTCATTGCGAGGAGCCCGTATTTTGGGCTACGTGGCAATCTCCGATAACTTAAGGACCAGA
>CAYWXH010000078.1:0-7939 GCA_964462295.1 uncultured Atribacterota bacterium | reverse complement strand
GAAGAAGAAGCTTTATCTGGAAAAAATATTGCAGAAGATGGAAAAGAAGAGGTAATGCATCTTGTAAAAGAAGTAGATAATATATCACAAAATGTAGATACTATTTCTACATCTATAGAAAGATTGGGAGAAAAAGCAAAGCAGATAGATGAGATTGTAACTATTATATCAGATATAGCAGAACAGACAAATCTTCTTGCTCTAAATGCAGCTATTGAAGCAGCTCGTGCAGGGGAACATGGAAAAGGGTTTGCAGTTGTGGCCGAAGAAGTGAGAAAACTCGCAGAAAGATCTCAAAGTGCTACAGGTGAAATCACGGAAATAATAAGAGGTATCCAAAAAGAGGTAAAAGAGGCAGTAGCAAAGGCAGAAAAAGGGAAAGAGATAAGTGAAAGAGGAAAAGAGGCAGCTCAGAGATCAGGCGAAGCATTGGAAAGAATATCCTCTTCAGTAGAAAAAATCTATAATGCTATAAAGGAAGTAGCTATTGCTACACAGGAACAAGATATAGGAGCGAAAGAAATCGAAAATGCCGTCGGGGAACTCCTTACAAGAACAGAAGCTGTAAGAGAAGAAGGGGAGAAGGAAAAGAAATTTGCAATTAATATACAAAATCTTGTACAAGGATTAAAAAAATCAAATATTGAAGTAGCAAGCCTTATAGAAGAAGTAGTTGCAAATATAGAAGAAATCACGGCAAGTATGGATGAGATAAAAGATGTAACAATTAGAAATGCAGAAGAAGCAGTAGAATTTCAAAACATAGGAACAAAAGCAAGAGAAGAGATGGATATACTTATAACTGTTGTAAATGAATTTAAATTAAAAAATAGTGAGGAAAAAGAAGAACAAGAGGTAAGTTAACTTACCTCTTGTTCTTTAATATCCATGCTACAATTAATGTGAAAATACCCATTAAAAAGAAAGTATTACTTATCGAGAACTTATCTGCAAGATATCCTACAACTGGTGCAAGAACTATTACTATAACAGACCTAAGTTGACTCTCTATAGAAAGCACTGTAGCCCTCTGTGTTTTATCCATATAATCACCAAGTACATCTACAACAAGAGGCCTCCTTGAATCTTTCATCACATAAAGGATAAAATAAAAGATGATAATAAGGGCTACAGACTTAATAGAAATAAAGAACCCTAAAAAGATCAAAATTATGCCCATCGCAAAGAAATACAAATCCATAAGAATATGTGAAGGAGCCCTTTTATTTAGCCTGTATACATTACGAGAAGCCCAAGAACTTGCTATATAAAATATACCATATACAATACCGAGAACAATCTTTACCCTTTGAGAAGGGGTAAACCTCATTAAAAAAGAAATAGTAAGGGCACCCATTGCAATTTTTAGTATGGGTTGTATATAATCTTTAAGGACTTTAAAGATGCCATCATAAAGGGAAGAGGAAAAAAGCGGTTTAAACAAGGCCTTATTTTTAAAAATAGATTTTAACTGATTAACACTATTTAAAAAGAATTTACCGATAGAGATATTTGTTTCTACCCTTTCATTTAGGGAATTAGGATATGAAAGGATTAACAAAAAATCAAGAATATAAGGAAGAATAGAGAGTAAAAAAATCCATCTAAGTGTAGGTAGGCCAAGAACAAATATAATAGATAAAAAGGCAGAAATAGATGAACCAATAAGGGAAAAAGACCTTGTCCTACCATAAACAAAAGTTTTATGAGAAAACCATCCCTTTTGTTCAAGGTAGGAGTATATCATAGCCTTGTGTGTGCCAGATCTAAATGCTTCACCCAATCCAAAAAAGATCATACCTATAAGAATAGTTAAAAAATTCCCCCCTATAAAGAAAAATATAAAAGATATGATATAAAATATAAAACATGTAAGAAGCTCTGTCTTTTTTCCATATTGATCTGCCAAGATACCTGAGGGAATCTCAAAAAGGTATGTAATAATTTCCCGTACAGAAAAGAGAAGTCCTATTTGAAAAAGATTTATTCCTATAGAAAGAAGGTATAGGTATAGATATGGTTCAAAAAACTTGAGGTTTTTCAAAAGGCCATAAAAAGAGAACTTCCATATTTGAGGATCTTTTACAATTTTTCTCTGAATTTCCTTATCCTGGTCTATCTCCTTCATAAAACCCCCAAAAAGCCGATGGGCGGACTCGAACCGCCGACCTACTGATTACGAATCAGTTGCTCTACCAGCTGAGCTACACCGGCAAATAATACATTCATTTTTCGAGATAATAATTATATATCGATAATAAAAAAGTGTCAATCCCTATATCTGAGTCTCTCCGATAGCTGCAGGCACTACTTTTACTAATTTTACTCCTTTATGGTTTGAAAGTTGTCTTTTAAATTCATTTATTCTTTTTACAGTTCCATGGATAACTATTACTTCCATGCAATTTTGCTCATTTAAATGAATATGAGAAGAAAATATTACCTCTTTTAGAAAATGATGCTGTACATGTGTTAACTTCTCTAATAAGTGCGGAACTTCATGGTCATATACAAGAGTAACTGTTGCAAAAACCTCCCCTTTTTTATCTTCCCACTCTTCTTCAAGAAGTGTTTTTCTTATAAGGTCAGATACAGCTTTAGACCTATTTTTGTATCCGTTTTCTTTCATAAAATGAGAGAATTTTTCCATTAGGTCTTCCCGAATAGAGACACTAAACCTCGTTACCCTTTCCATCTTTCCTCCAATACAATTTTTTTATAATTTTATCATATCTTTCCAGTTTTTGACAACTATCGAATTATTGTATTTTCTTTTAATATATGATATACTTTGAATATGAAAAAACATATAGAAATAAGGATAAAAGGTATAGTTCAAGGTGTAGGATTTAGACCTTTTGTCTATAGGATAGCACTTAAAAATAACCTAAAAGGATATGTACTAAATGATACAGAAGGGGTCCTAATAGGTGCAGAGGGAGAAGAAGAATCAATAAAAAACTTTTTAGTTGATATTAAAAACAATGCCCCTCCCCTATCCTTTATTCAAGAAATAACGGTAAAAGATGGCCCATTAAAAAATTATTCTAATTTTTCTATAAAAGAGAGTGTAAAAACCTATAAAAAAGAAACATTTATTCCACCAGATACAATGGTGTGTCATGAATGTCTTTCTGAATTCTTTGATCCCAAAAATAGAAGATTTCACTACCCCTTCATCACATGTACTCACTGTGGTCCCAGATTTTCAATCATAAATGACATTCCCTATGATAGAGAAAATACAGAAATGAAAAACTTCCCCATGTGTAAGGACTGTCTTTCAGAATATAATAACCCCTTAGATAGAAGATTTCACACAGAACCAAATGCATGTCCCGTATGTGGCCCTCATCTATTTTTATATGACAATAAAGGTAAACTCATAACAGATGATACAGATGAAATTGCATCACTTTCTGTAAAATTCCTAAAAGAGGGCAAGATCCTTGCTATTAAAGGAGTAGGTGGATATCATCTCTCGGCAGATGCTACAAACGATAAGGTAGTTCATATATTAAGAGAAAGGAAAAAGAGACCTTTTAAACCATTTGCAGTCATGATGGGGGATATAGAGACGGTAAAGAGTTATTTCTATGTAGATAAAAAAGAGGAGGAGATACTTATCTCCAAAGAAAGACCTATTGTACTCATAAGGGAAAAGAGAAGGCTTCTAAGTAGTCTTATAGCCCCTAATCTCTCATTTAAGGGGATCATGTTACCGTATACACCTTTTCAACACCTATTATTTACCTATCCAGACTTAAAAGCACTTATAATGACAAGTGGAAATATCTCTGGAGAGCCTATAATTTCAGATGATGAAACTGCCTTTTTGGAACTTTCCCATATTGCAGATTACTTTGTAACATACAACAGAAAAATTGCCGCGTTTTCAGATGATTCTGTAGTATTTGTAGAAAATGAGACATCGTACTTTATAAGACGTTCACGGGGTTTTGTGCCTTTACCTTTTATAAAAAAGAAATCTATACAGATACCTATTTTTGCAACAGGGGGAGACCTCAAAAATGTCTTTGGCTTATCTAAGGAATATAAAATAATTCTAAGTCAGTACCTTGGAGATCTTTCTTCTCCAAAAAGTGAAGTCTTATATAGAAAAACATATAGGCATTTTAAAAAAATATTTGATATACAACCTAAAGTCATCGTATCTGATGCACATCCTGGATATTTTACTACCCAAATAGCAGAAGAATTATCAAAAGAAGGTTTAGAATGGATAAAGGTACAACATCATCATGCCCATATAGTCTCTGTAATGGAAGACCTTGAACTAAAAGGACCAGTAATAGGCATTGCCTTTGATGGTACCGGATATGGTGATGATGGGAATCTATGGGGCAGTGAATTTTTGATTGTATCACGAGAGGATTATAAAAGAGTAGGGCATTTTTCCTATTTTCCTTTGCCTGGAGGAGAAAAGGCTATAAAAGAAATTTGGAGGATAGGTATATCACTTCTTTATGGTGCATTCTCTGGAAAGGTCTCATTCAGAAAGTATAAAAGCAAAAATGCAATAATAGAGCTTATTGAAAAAAGCATAAATACTCCACTTACATGTAGTATTGGAAGATTATTTGATGGTATAGCAAATATTTTAGATATTTGTGAGGAGACTACTGAAGAGGCCGAGGCAGCCCAAAAACTAGAAAATATTGCAACTACAGGATGGGAGAAGGATTTATTTACTATCCCCTATAAAGAAGAGGATGAAAAAATAATAGTTGATACATATGAAATAGTAAGAAAAATTGTAGATATGAAAAAACGAAAGATGAGAATACCAAAAATAGCGAGAATATTCCATAATTCTATATCTCATATATCAATAGAGATAGCCCTTAAAATATCAAAAGAAACTGGCATAAAAGATATTGTACTAAGTGGGGGTGTATTTCAAAATAGAATAATTCTTAAGCTTTTAAAAGAGGGATTGGAAGAAAAGGGCATGAAAGTATATACTCCACAACACATCCCTCTAAACGATGGGGGCATAGCTTTGGGACAGATAGGGATAGGAAGGTATAAATATGGTAAAAAAGGAATCTATTAAGAAACTGGCAAAAAAGTTAAACAACTTAGAGCTCAAAAGAGATCTTTATATAATGGAAGTCTGTGGCACCCATACTATGGAGTTCTTCAGAACAGGGGTAAAGGATATCTTTCCAAAAAAGCTTCATCTTATAGATGGACCAGGGTGTCCAGTCTGTGTTACACCAAATACATATCTTGATAGAATTATTGAAATTGGAAAAAAATACAAAAATATTGTAATTACTACCTTTGGAGATATGATAAGGGTCCCATCTTCCTATTCTTCCCTAAGGGAAGAAAAAGCAAAGGGCATGAATATCGAAATTGTTTACTCTCCTTTTGATGCCTTAGAGATAGCAAAGAAAAATCCGGATAAAGAAGTGATATTTTTAGGAATAGGATTTGAAACTACAGCACCTGGAGAAGCAGCAACAATTATACGAGCAAAAGAAGAAAATATCAAGAACTTCTCCCTCCTTTCAGGAGCAAAACTTACCATTCCTGCAGTATGTGCCCTACTTGAAGGGAAAGATGCAAAAATCGATGGTTTTATATACCCAGGTCATGTAAGTGTAGTGACAGGTATGAAACCTTATCACATGATAGCCAAAAAATATGGCAAACCCGGAGTAGTTACAGGATTTGAAGCCCATGACCTAATAATAGGAACCCTTTCCCTTATTACCCTCATAAAAGGTAAAAAACAAATAGCCATAAATGAATATAAAAGAGTAGTAAGAGAAGAAGGTAATCTAACAGCCCGTACAATAATGTATAAAGTTTTTGAAAAAGGTCCATCTACATGGAGAGGACTTGGGGAAATTCCAGATAGTGGGCTATTTATAAGAGAAACATACAGAGATTTTGATGCCCTCTACAAATTTCCTGTTAATCCCCCTCCCCCAAAGGAGCATCCCGGATGTAGATGTGGAGAGATCCTAAAGGGGCAAATAATACCCTATGAATGTCCATTGTTTGGTAAAACATGCACCCCTGAGACACCAGTTGGGCCATGTATGGTATCAAGTGAGGGCGCTTGTGCTGCATACTACAAATATGGGAGGGAAAAATGGTAAAAGAAATCACCCTTTCTCATGGAAGTGGTGGAAAGTTAATGAATGAACTTATAAATGACCTCATTACAAAAATATTTGAAATGGATAAAAAAGATATAGACGACTCTTACATATATATACCTAAAGAAGAAAAAATTGCATTCACTACAGACACATTTACAGTTGACCCTATATTTTTCCCTGGTGGAGATATTGGAAAACTTGCCATAAATGGTACTGTAAATGACCTATCAGTAATGGGCGCAACACCAAAGATCTTATCTGTAGGGTTAATTATAGAAGAAGGTTTTAATATAGATGACCTCAAAAAAATACTCATTTCTATGAAAAAGGCAGCAGATTATGCGAAAGTAAGAATTGTAACAGGGGATACCAAAGTAGTAGAGAGGGGAAAAGTAGATAAGCTATTTATAAATACATCTGGGATAGGAGAATTTATATATCCTCCACAGAGAAGACCTATTGAGATAGGAGATAAGATAATAATAAATGGAACAATAGGAGATCATGGAATAAGTATAATGGCAGAAAGAAATAAATTCTCCTTTACAAAGGGGTTAAAATCTGATTGTGCACCTCTAAATCATCTAATTTCTGAAATAATTAAAAAATTTCCAGAAAGTATAAAGTTTATGAGAGATCCTACAAGAGGAGGGGTAGCATCTGTTCTAAATGAGATCACGGAGGGCAAACCATTTGGCATTAAAATTTATGAAGAAAGACTTCCTATAAAAGATGAAGTAAAGGGGGTATCTGAGATATTAGGGATAGAGCCTATTTATATTGCAAATGAAGGAAAGGTTATAGTTATAGCAAAAAAAGAAGAGGTAGAGGACATAATAGAAGAGATGAAAAAAAGAGATGAAGGGAAAAATGCTACTATAATAGGAGAAGTAGTAGGTGAATATCCAGGAAGGGTATATATGGAGACTACTATTGGGGGGAAAAGAATCCTTCCCCTTCTTTCTGGAGAACAATTGCCAAGGATATGTTAGTTTGATATAATATAATTAAAAAATTGTAAGGGGTACCTTATGGAAACACTAGAGGAAAGGGTAAGTATTATAGAGGATTCCTTTGCGGAACTTATAGAGATTCATAAAGAGACTTAATGTAAAATACAACACTTAGAAAGGGAGATGCGTGAATTCAAAGAAAAGATGAAAAGATTCAGGGAATTTTTCCCAGAATATAAGGATAAAAAACTTATACCTATATTTGCATCTTTAAGTATAGATGATAATTTTGTAAATATGCTTTCAAAAGAAGGTATATATGCCATGACATATAGAGAATGGGACTATATGGATATACTGAACTTTGATAAGGTAAATAAAAAAAAGGAGTACATATAATGTGTCTTGCAATACCTATGAAGATTATAGAAGTAAATAAAAATAAAGGAGTTGTTGAAACAAATGGTGTGAAAAGAGAGGTAGATCTTACACTTTTACCTGATATAAAAGAAGGAGATTATGTAATAGTTCATGCAGGGTTTGCTATTGAAAAACTTGACCCAGAATATGCAAAAGAGGTTGAAGCTATCTGGAAAGAGCTAGAGCCTATTTAATAAGAATTTTTCTACTACATCCCATACACCTCCTTCATAACCTGGAGGGGCTATATAATCTGCTTTTTCTTTAAGTAAAGGGCTTGCGTTCCCTACTGCCACCCCTTTACCTGATATTTCAATCATGGAGATATCATTATCTTTATCCCCTACTGCTATCACCTCTTCTAATTTTATGTTTAGTTTATCTGTAAGTATTCTTAGCATATTTCCTTTAGATGCATTTTTAGGTAAA
>CAYWXH010000077.1:0-8101 GCA_964462295.1 uncultured Atribacterota bacterium | reverse complement strand
TACCTCAGCCTACGCCTTGGCCTACAGCCTCCCCTACACCTCAGCCTACAGCTTCAACCCAAGAGACAAGGCTTAAATTCTGGACAGATCCAGAGGTTGTACCACATGAACCTTATGGATGGATGTATAATGGCTATGTAACTATAGAAGGAAATGAGGCTGTTACCCTTACTAGTTTGGATTTATATGAAAAAGAGACACAAAATAGTAGTTTTGTATTTAAGGGGACATCTAATCAGGCAGAAATAGCCTCTTGGCCTGGATGGAAGACATATCTAGTGCCAGGTGATAAAATAGCTTTCACCGCTGGTTTTTATGCTACAATACCTCCCTATCAAAAAAAGTTTATACTTCACGGTATAACAGATAGTGGGAAGGCTGTGTCTGTAGAGACTATGGTTACATTTCTACCATAATAAAATAAGGGGGGGGCATACCCCCCTATTATTATTCAAAAAGTTTCTTTAGGTTTTCCTCATATGGTGGATAAACCACACCCTTTTCTGTTATGATTCCTGCTACAAGTTCGTGGTCTGTTACATCAAATGCTGGGTTTTTCACCTTTATCCCTTCTGGTGCAATCCTTTTTCCGCCACAATGTGTTACCTCATCTGGGGAGCGCTCTTCAATGGGGATTTTGTCTCCAGATGGTAAAGACATATCTATTGTGCTTGTAGGGAGTGCCACATAGAATGGGATACCATGCTTTTTGGCAAGGACAGCTACACTGTAAGTTCCGATTTTATTTGCAACATCGCCATTTGCCGTAACCCTATCTGCACCTACTATGACCATATCTATATTTCCCAGTTTCATCATCCATCCGGCCATATTGTCACTTATAAGGTATGCATCTATGCCGTATTTTACAAGCTCCCATGCGGTAAGACGGGCACCTTGTAGGTATGGTCTTGTCTCATCTGCATATACGGTAATCTTTTTGCCCTGTTCGTGTGCAGTCCTTATTACTCCAAGTGCTGTTCCATAATCTACTGTGGCGAGTGCGCCAGTGTTGCAATGTGTAAGGATTCTAAACCCATCTTTAATAAGTTCTGCCCCATTTCTGCCCATTGCCTTATTGATCTCTATATCTTCCTTTGCTATTTTCATAGCCTCTTCTTCCATTCTTTCTGCTACACCTTCTAATTTTCCGTATTCTTTTAGGGTTTTTTCCATCCTATCTAAGGCCCAGAAGAGATTTACAGCTGTAGGTCTTGTTTTTGCAAGGACTTCCTTTACCTTTGTCATCTCTTCTAATAATTCAGAGAAACTCCCTACCTTATTTACTACCTCTTTTACACCAAGTGCATATCCAAATCCAGCTGTTGCACCTATAGCAGGTGCACCCCTTACTACCATAGTAGTTATAGCCTCTGCAACACCTCTATAGTCTTTGTAAGAATTGTATATCTCTTCAAGGGGGAGCTTTCTCTGGTCTATTAGTAAAAGCTCATCCCCTGTCCATTCCATTGTAATAGTCTTAAGATGCATGATTTTCCTCCTTATTTTTAAAATAATTCTTTTTTGACGAAACGGGTAAGGTCTTTTATGTTATCAAAATGTGCCCTGTTGAACATGATCTCTTCTGCAAGTTCCAGTATCTTTATCTGCACATCTCTTCTTACTTTAAGGTCTTCTATTTCATCCACATCTATATTGTGTGCAAGGCCATGTACCCTTCTTATCATAACCGTTGCCGCATAACCCAACATATCTACAAAGAATGTCCTCATAAAGTAGTCCATATATCCTGGTACCTTTGCACTTATATCTTTTGCATCCTTTTCCCAATTTGCTGTGAATTTCTCTTCAAACTGGGTGAATGTATCATTTATCATATCAAGTATATATTCACGATAGTCTATAATCTGTTCGCGGCTATATTTATCAGTCTTTCCATCCCATGACACATAATTTATAAGTATGTTTCCAAGAAGTAGTCCAGGGTCAAATGCGGCAGGTCCTACATATGAAAACTCTGTGTCAAACACCTTTGTATCATCTGGTCCTGCAAAGATGGATCCTGTATGAAGATCTCCATGTACAAGACTTTGTGCCTCTGTCATAAATTTAAACTTCATCTTTGTTGCCTCATTCCAGAGGGCTTTTCTCTTCCAAAAAACTGTTTCCAGATATGGTCTTAATTCAGGATTTACATTGTTTCTTTCTGCATCATAATACGGTTCTGTAAAAATAAGATCTTCTGTGATTTTACAGAGTTCAGGATTTATAAATTTTTTGACAAGGGCCTTTTTCTCTGCAGAGTCAAGATAAAAATCAGATGTATAAAAGAGTGTATTTGCCATAAAGGTAGAAATATGATCAGGAAATTTGGGATATTTTTTCATCCTGATCATACCCCGTCTCATTACCTCCAAATGGGAGAGATCTTCCATAACCATAAGTGCCATTTCTGGGTCCATATGGTGTAATTTTGGCACAAGTCCAGGGGCGAGTTTGTTTTGTATCTCAAGCGCCTCTGCCTCTATTCTTGCCCTATCTAAGGTCATAGGCCAACCTTCGCCTACTACTCTTACATATGGAAGTGCCTGTTTTATGACAACAGATTTTCCTGTATTTTCATCTTTTATCTTAAATACTAGGTTTAAATTTCCATCCCCTACTTCTTTTGCGCTAAGTTTGGCATCATCTGGAAAAAGCCCTAATTTTCTTACATATTCTATCGCCTTGTTCTCATCCAATCTTTCGTAAGCCATACTATCCTCCTTTATCTATTTTCTTTTAAATGCCCTAAGTGCCAAGGCCCCGACAAGTACTAGTCCCTTAAAAATGTCCTGTGCAGTATATGGGACATTCATCATGGTAAGTCCATTCATAAGAATTCCTGTAAATATTGCTCCTATAAGGGTTCCAGGGAGATTTGGAATCCCTACACCTAAAAAAGTGAATCCAATAAAACTTGCAGCTACTGCGTCCATAAGATATGCATCCCCTGCGTTTGGTTGTCCTGAGCCAAGGTATGATGCAAGCACTATTCCTCCTACTGCAGCTAATATCCCCGATAGGGTATATCCAATAGTCTTTACCAGGGATATATTTATGCCACTTAGCCTTGCTGCCTCAGGATTACCCCCTGTTGCATACATAAGTCTTCCTAATTTTGTATTATTTAATAAGATATGTCCAATAGCTATAATGACAAGCATGAGGATTATCATAAAGGGGACCCCTCCGATCTTCCCTTGTCCTATGAATAAAAAATCCTTTGTAATGGTTCCTGGTGCCTGATGTATCCCCTTTGGTGTGATAATGTTCATCTTTGAAAAGATCTGATTTCCTCTACAGTAAACAAGTTGTATCCCTCTTGCTACATACATCATACCTAATGTAGCCAAAAGGTCTGGAATTCTAAGTTTTATGGATAAGAAGCTGTTTGATAATCCTATAAGTACCCCTGCGATCAGAGGGACGAGTATAGCTATTGGTGCAGATTGTACGGAAAACACCATCATACCTGCAGCAAGCATAGAGGCAAGGGATGCGGTAGAGCCAACAGATAAATCAAACCCCCCTACTACTAAACTAAATGTTACACCTCCTGCCACAAGTGCAGTGATAGTGATAGATGTCATGATATTCATAAGATTGTCAAAGGTTAAAAACTGCCCAGGAAGTAGGCCTGAGAAGATGATTAAAAGTCCCAATATAGCTATAATAACCCCATATTTATATATGAAATTTGCACTCTTCACTCTTTTGCTCCTCCTGTGGCATATGCCAATAGTTTTTCTGGATCCATTTTATCTTTTTCCACCTCTGCTACTATTTTACCATCAAACATAACAAGTGCCCTATCACATAAGCCCATTACCTCAGGTATCTCTGGGGTAACGAAGATAATAGAGTTTCCCTCTTTTGCAAGCTCTGATATGATTCTATACATTTCTGATTTGGCACCTACATCTATCCCTTTTGTGGGTTCATCAAAGAAAAATATTTGCCCCTTTTTCTGTATCCACTTTCCCACTACTACTTTTTGTTGGTTCCCCCCTGATAAAAAGTCGACAAATTGATCTATTGAACTTGCCACAATCTTTAACTCTTCTTTTATTTTTTTTGCAAAGGCTTTTTCTTTTTTTGCATTTACAAAAACTCCCTTTGAGATCTTATCCAAATTTGTAATACTAATATTGAAGGCTATAGATTTTTCTAAGAATAGCCCTTGTTTTCTTCTCTCCTCTGGAACGAGGAATATCCCTCTATCTACTGCATCTTTTGGTATGTTGAATTGTTTTTTCTTCCCTTCTAAGAATATCTCTCCCCTATCAGGTTTTAGGGCCCCATATAAAAGATGAAGTAACTCTGTTTTTCCAGCACCCACGAGTCCATATATTCCAAGAATTTCTCCCTTTTTAAGATTAAAAGAGACATCCTTTACAATATTCTTATATGAGAGACCCTTTGTCTTGATTACTATTTTATCTTCTATTTTATGAGGTACAACGGGAAATTGTTCTTTTAGTGTCCTTCCCAGCATCATAGATACAATCTCTTCTTGTGATGTATTTTCTATCTCTTTTGTACCTATATATTTTCCATCTCTAAGTACAGTAATTTTATCGGATATGTCAAAAACCTCTTCCAATCTGTGTGATACAAAAACAATGCCTATACCCTTTTCTTTAAGACCCTTTATAATCTTTTTAAGTTTTTCTACATCTTCTGAGGAAAGGGACGAGGTAGGCTCATCAAAGAGTATAAACAAGGCATGTGATGCTATAGCCCTTGCGATTACTAAAATTTGTCTTTGGGCTACAGATATAGAAGATACTTGTTCCCTTAGGTTGGGAAGCTCCTCTTCAAAGCCTGATTCTTTTAATATCTCCCTTGCCCTTTGATATATAGCTTTCCATGTAAATGTCTTAAATCTATCAGTATTTACTATATCATACATTACTAAATTTTCCGCCACTGTAAGGTCAGGCACCAAAGATGTATCCACTTCTTGATAGATACAGTATATCCCCTCTCCTATCATTTCATGTGGGGTCTTTGCCTCTACCTCTTTATCATCTAAAAATATCCTCCCACTGTAGTGGGGATAGATACCAGATATGATTTTAAAAAGAGTGCTTTTCCCAGCACCATTTGCCCCAACAAGTGCATGTATCTCACCGCTTTTAAATGACAAAGAGACATCATCTAATGCTTTAACCCCGGGAAATTCTATGCTTATATTTTTTAATTGAAGTCTATGCATCTCTGACCCTTTAAATTAAGGGGGCCTATGCCCCCCTTAATTTATTTTACCTTTGCCAATTTTTTAAGCCAATCTGGCCAGAACTTACCACTTTCACCCCAGGCAGCAACATATTTCTTGCTTAGGTATTTACCTTCTGGGAGTTTTCTTACCATATCTTGTGTTACAAGGACTGCTGGATGCAGGTAGAACCTTGGTACTTTTTGTCCGGCTAAGTCCATAAGTGCAAGCCTTACATCTATCCTTCCAAGTTCATAGGGGTCTGCTGCTGCTGTGGCAACCCATGGACTGCCCTTTTCTCTCATCATAGATATATCTTCAGGGCTTATGTCTATACTATAGATAGGTATCTTTTTCCCTGTCTGTTTTAGTGCATTGTATACACCCTGTGCAAATTGGTCCCAAGATGCCCAAAATGCATCTATTTCTGGATGTGCTTTAAGTACTGCAAGGGTCTGCTCCATTGTGTCACCTACGGTATTTTGTGTTGCCCTTCCATAGTTTGCTACTACCTTAATACCGGGGAATTCGCCAAGAAGGAGATCAAGAATTTTTCTTCTCTTTTCCATAGGGGTAAAGCCACCAACCCACACAACGCCTATATTTGCCTTCCCTCCAAAATCTTGGATAAGCTTCATAAGACTGTAGTATGCAAGGAGGTAGTCATCTTGGTTGGTTTCAATCACTTTATCCATACCTAAGGCGAGGTCTACAGTTACAACTACTATACCCTTATCTACTGCTTCTTTAATGATAGGTTTGAGGCCCTCTGCAGCGCCATGGTTTATAATGATGATATCTACATTTTTTGCAATAGCTGTGCGCAGATCACTTATCATTTTAGCCCTGTCAAATTTCGCATCTGTAATGAAGATGTTAGATTGAGGGATTCCTACCTGGTTAAACATGGAAAGGACACCACTTATGTACTGTGCCTGCCATTGACCGAGGGTAAATTCATTGACAAGTGCTACCTTTACATTTTTGACACCCCCTTGGGATAGGGTATCTGGGGTATACTTTCCAGCCCCCATCATAACCATTGCAAGTACTAAAAAGGCAAAAACCAAAAGTGTTAACCTTTTCATGATGCACCTCCTCAATTGGTTTAAACAATTGTTTTTGAAATAATGTGAACAAAAATTCAATTTTAAAACAATTGTTTATTTTATTATATAAAAATCCTATTTTTTTGTCAAGATAACAATTTAAATGTTATATAAAATCTTTGTCAGTGCTTTTACCGTATGAAAGGTTGTGATATAATATATAAAAATAAATGTGTAAAGTGTCCCATATTTGTTAATGTATATGAAAAGTTTTAAAAAACAAAAGAGGGAGGACATATATGGGTAAAAAAGGTTTTACTCTTATTGAACTTTTGATAGTAATTGCTATCATTGGCATTCTTGCAGCAATAATAGCTCCAAACGCTTTTAATGCAATACTTAAGGCAAAGATTGCAAAATTAGAGTCAGATATGGATACCCTACGAAAGGCAGCACTTTTATACTATGCAGATACAGGTACACTTCCGCCTGATAAGGCCTTCTCTGGAGGAGCAGGGGAGGACCCAGGTTTTATAGAGGATGTAAATAATACCCCTGGATGGGATGGCCCATATCTTGAAAAATGGCAAGAACATACACCCTTTGGTGGAAAATATGCCTGGGTTTATGCATGTAGCCCCCAATTTGCATCAGAATATCCTGGGGCATACAGTAGCAATAATTGGCAAGATGATGATGGCCACTTAAAGGTGTGGTATGGGAGTGCATTATGGGATGACCCTCCTGGAAGCTTAAAGCTCCCACAACGGGCCATTACCAAGATTGATAATGATGTAGATAATGGCGATGGAGGGAATGCAGGTTATTGGCAGTATATTCACTATAATGGACCAGAACAGTGGACATATATGCTTCATAAAGAATACTATACTCCTTAATGGGGTCTAATAGAAGGTCTTTTTGTTAGATAAAGGGGTTATATAGCCCCTTTATCTTCATATATTCTTTCCCCACTTTTTGTTTTGAACCACCTTTCTTTTGGGTAGTTTTTTATGTCTATCCTTCCCTCTTTTATATTTGTAAGAAGATCTCCATCCCATAGAATCTCAAAATCGGGCCCATCTATGGCAGATGGAGTATGATGATGGGCGACTATATAAATTACCCGTTCTTTTATATCTTCTCTTATATTCAGTTTATCTAATAGCCCTCTTGCGATTTTTGCACCCTCTCTTTCTTGGTTTTTATCCTCTCTGTTTCCATATTTTTTCTCTGAGATGGGGATTCCTACATCATGAAAAATGGCAGAAAGTATGGCTACATCTTTTATAAAAGGATATTTTATATCCTCTCTTTGGAGGATCTCTTCTACATATTCCAAAACTCTTAAGGTATGCACTATCCATTTTTGATTTATATCAAAGTGTTTTTTCATAACTTCTATAGCCTTTTCTTTCATTTTGTCCCTCCTTTGTTTTTATATATTGTAACATATCTTGCTAGGCACTATGGAGAAAAGTTCCGATGGGTGTTTTTCTTTCTGTCATTGCGAGGAGCCCACACAACCCCTATCCGTCATTGCGAGGAGCCCACGCCACCCATCCGTCGTTGCGAAGAGCCCGTACATCCCCCCATTGTCATTGCGAGGAGCCCGTATTTTGGGCGACGAAGCAACTTCTGGTACTTGGCTCTCATTCTCCTCCCCATCTGTCATTGCGAGGAAGGGCGCTTTTTGCCCTGACGCGGCAATCTCTGGTACCCAAGGTGTATTGGAGAACCCAAAAGAGAGATTGCCACGGGGCTAAAAAACAAGCCCCTCGCAATGACAATTCCAAATGGACGCCCTTTCCCACAATGTCATTGCGAGGAG
>CAYWXH010000076.1:0-8177 GCA_964462295.1 uncultured Atribacterota bacterium | reverse complement strand
GCACCACTTCGTGGTGCTCGCAATGACAAACCATGGGGGCCCGCAGATTGCCACGGCCCCTGACGGGGCCTCGCAATGACAATTCCTAGTGGGCACTTCCCCACAACGTCATTGCGAGGAGAAGCACTTTTTGGGCGATAAAACAATCCCCAGTGTCCAAAATAAAAAAAGCCTTGAGGAGTTTTCTCTTCCTCAAGGCTAAAAAAAGGGGGGATAACTATTTATGTTTATTGAAAGCTTATAGGGAATCCATTTCTTATCCATTCCCTGATTCCCCCTTTCATGTTTATCGCCTTATAACCCATCTCTTTTAGAATTTTTGTGGCAAGAAGTGCTCTCTCCCCTGTTTCTGAATATACTACTACAAGTTTTTCTTTATCTTTTGGTATAACTGACCTAACTTTAAATTCTAAAACTCCCCGTGGTACCCATATTGCTCCAGGTATAACACCTTCTTTTAATTCATCTTTTTCTCTTACATCTAAGAAGACCACATGTTTATCACTTGTACTAAAATAATTTTTATATATATCAAAGGGAGATAGTTCGCTCGTAATCTCTTTTGCAGATACGACATAATCCCTCTCTGTTTTTAAAATATCATGGGAACCCAAATTTATCATGAAAATGGCAAAGCCAAGCACAACGAATACTGATAGGAATGAGACATGTTCCTTCATTTTTAACACCCCCTGGTTTATTTTTTCCAGGAGGTATTATAGTCTCTTTTTTCACATTTGTCAATGTTATAAAGTTTATTTTTTTATTTTTTTACAGGAATTTTTTTTCACTTTGTTCAGGGACTAAATTGGGTGGCAATCCTCCTGAAAGGGCCTTGTCCACGTTTTCACATACCATGACACTCATCCTCTCTCGTGTCTCAATAGTTGCCGAACCTATATGGGGAAGAAGAATTACATTATCCAAAGCAGAAAGTCCTTCTGTAAGTTTTGGCTCAAATTCATAAACATCTAATCCTGCACCTTTTATCTTTTTCTCCCTTAATGTTTCAATTAAGGCCTTTTCATCTACTACAGTACCCCGGGCAGTATTTATAAGATATGCTGTTGGTTTCATAAGGGAGAGTCTCTCCTTATTTACCAAGTGATAAGTCTCAGGGGTCGCGGGGGTATGTAAAGATATAACATCTGCTTCTTTAAATAGATCATCGAGTTCTACATACCTTGCCTCAAATTTTTTCTCAATATCTTCGGGTAACCTATGTCTATTGTGATATATAATTTTCATGCCAAATCCCAGTCCTCTTCTTGCAACAGCCTGACCAATACGGCCCATACCGACTATTCCCAAAGTTTTTCCATATAGATCGTGTCCCAAAAGTAAAGAAGGTTTCCATCCTACAAACTTCCCCGCTCTTGTAAATTTATCTGCCTCGACCACTCGCCTTACTATCCCTAGTATAAGTGCCCAGGCAAGATCTGCTGTAGCTTCTGTAAGCACACCTGGGGTATGTGTTACATATATACCCTTTTTAGTTGCATAATCCACATCTATATTGTTATAACCTACTGCATAATTTGCAATAATTTTTAAGTTCTTCCCTGCATCTATAAACTCTTTGTCTATAGGGTCCCTAAGTTGTGTAATCACTGCATCTTTATCATATACAATCTCCATCATCTCTTTTTTTGTTAAGAATTCTTCTTTATCATGGACGAAAAGATCGTATTTATCTTTTAGTATATCAAGCCCTTTTTGTGGGATCTTGTATGTTACAAATACCTTTTTCATTTAAAGACTCACCTCTTTTTGATAATATATAATCTCTATATATTTTTTTGCCATCTCCTTTACTTTCTCTATTGCCTTTGGAAATACATCTTCTAAATATATACTCTTTGTATCTGAGAGTGCACTAAGGTATGCCTTGTTAAGATCTGTCCCGATATTTACCTTTCTTATCCCTCGCTTTACAAGTTCTATGAGGTCTTTGGGAGGAGTACCCGACCCTCCATGCAAGACAAGCTTTGTAGGAAGATTGTCTTCTTTGAGTGCCTGGTCTATCTGGGATGTAAGTTCAAAGTTTATCTTTGCCTCTTTAAGATATACACCATGGGTAGTACCTACAGATACGGCAAGGGCGTCTATCCCTGTCTCCTTTGCAAACCATACGGCATCGTGAGGGGATGTGTATATGGTCTCCACTCCACCTGTGTCACTTCCCACCTTGCCTACCTCTGCCTCTACAGAGACAAAACGAGACTTTGCTATATCTACAAGTTCTTTTGTAATTTTTGCATTTTCCTCAAGTGATAAGGTAGAGCCGTCAAACATAACAGATGAAAATCCTGCATAGATACATTCTTTTATAAATGCCACATCTTTTCCATGGTCAAGATGGATAACAACAGGTATTGGGAGGTTCTCCGCCTTTGCCTTTATCATGTTTGCAAAGGTCTTCACAGTATTTAGATCGAAAAGCTTCATATGTTCTTCATATGCCATTAGAATAACAGGGGCATTAAGTTCAACTGCTGCCTTAAGGACACCCTCTGTCATATTTGTGTCAAATACATCAAAAGCGGGCACACCCTTTCCCAAATTCAGTATCTCCCGTAAAGTCATAAGTGCCATTTTTCTTCTCCTTTTTTATTATATATTCTCAAAATTTTCCCAAACCATATCCAAAAGGTCCCTTATATGTAAACCTTGTGGACATTTTGGCTCACACTCTCCACATTTTGTACAAGCACTTGCTCTGGCATCACCTAATGCATCATACTCCCATTTAAAGTCTTTAAATCTACCTCCATACATTACAGCACTGTTATATATGGCAAAATTCCCAGGAATATTCACACCAAAAGGACAAGGCATGCAATAGTTGCATTTTGTACAATCAATAGGTGTGAGGCGAAGGTATTCTTCCCTTGCCCGCTGAATCACTTTAAGTTCTTCTTCGCTTAGGATTCCTATCCCTGATCTTTTTGCACTTTCTATATTCTCTTTTACCTGTTCCATAGTGGACATCCCACTTAAAAGAAGTGCCACTTCAGGATGATTCCATACCCAAAAGAGTGCCCATTCTACAGGACTTCTCTTTATAGAGTAAGAATCAAAAATAGCCTTTACTGAAGGGGGTGGACTGGCAAGCTTCCCACCGCGTAAGGGTTCCATAACTATTACGGGAATTCCTTTGCTTCCCGCATATTTTAGCCCCCTTCTTCCAGCTTGAAAGTTTATATCCATATAGTTATACTGAATTTGACAAAAATCCCAATTATCATATGCATCTATTATCTCTTTAAATACGGGGAACTCATCATGAAAAGAAAAGCCAAGATATCTTATATATCCCTTCTCCTTCATCTTCTCTCCCCATTCTAATACACCCAATTTATATGCCCTATCCCATGTGCTTTTTCTAAGGGAGTGAATAAGATAAAAATCTATATGGTCTGTGTCCAATTTTTTGAGTTGTTCTGTAAGGTATCTATCCATATCTGTCTCTTTTTCTAAAAGCCATGTGGGTAGTTTTGTCGCAAGATATGTTTTTTCCCTATAGCCATTCTTTAATGCCTTGCCTACAAGGATTTCACTATTTCCTTTATGGTATGGATATGCAGTATCTACATAGTTTATACCATTATCTATCCCATAACGTATCATCCTTATTGCTTCTTTTTCATTTATCTTTCCTTCATCTCCCCCTATGATAGGAAGCCTCATCGCACCAAAGCCTAAAGGAAATACCTTTACCCCTAATTTTTTAAATTCTCTGTATTTCATAAGATACACCTCCTTTTAAAAATATACCCTTTTTTTGTCACTTTGTCAAATTATAGAACATTTTTTCACATATTAAGGTTATCTTTATCTGGAAAATTTTTAATATTTTCCCATCTTAGCAGTCCTATAAATAAAATTTATACCCACAAATTGATATATATGCTATAATATATGTAAAATTAGAGAGTCTAGGAGACAAAAATGAGGAAAAGAGCCTTATATGTAATACTATTAGTCTTAGTTATTCTTATTCGCTCATCTGTTTTGTATGCCCGTGACCTTCCAGAGATTTTAGATTCTGGCTATATTACTGTAGGAACAAGAGATATAAGTATAGCTGTATATAATAGCAAAAATAAAGATCTGCCTGGGTTCTGCTATGAGATAGCCAACTCATTTGCAAGTGATCTTGGAGTATCTATGAAGCTCTATGTGGTAGACAAATTTGGAGATTATTGGATGAAAGATGGAAGGTTTCTTACCAAGTCCCCAGTTCAAATAGTTACCCCTGATATATACAAAAAAGTGGATATGGTAGCAGATATTATTACAGTTACAGAAAAAAGAAAAAAACTTGTAAATATGGTCCCTTTTATTGAAAATACAGAACTTTTCTTTACACGTAAAGATATAAATATTAAAAACTACGAAGACTTCAGAGGCCATAAAGTTTTTGTAATAGAAAGTATGGTATTTTATCCATTGCTGAAAAAGGTGTTAGAGGAAAGAGATATTCCATATGTAATAAATTATGTAAAATTAGATGAAGACGGGAAAAAACTTCTTTATATAGGTAAGAAAAAACCAGTAAAGGATGATGAAGTTGAGATCCTTCTTTTTCCTGTCAATACACCTGTATTTGCCTTTATGAATTATTATGAGGTGATATTTGGTAATGCAGATGTAAGTATACAAGATACTTTTAGTTTTTTCTTGCACTATTTTGAAATCTCTGCATTTACAAACAACTTAAAACCTCTCTTCCCCATGCAAGACAAGATAGGATACCTCTCTTTTTGTATCCCTCGTGAGAGCCCTAAGCTTACAGAGAGGTTTGAGGCCTTTATGAAAGATTATAGAAATTCTTATGCATTTAGTAGTTTAGTAAAAAAGTATATGGGGCTTTCTTATGAGGAATATAAGAAAATATTGAGTACTGAGGTTAAATGACCTTTGAAGAAATTTAATGTAAAGTTATTTAGAGTATTCTTTATATTTAGTATTCTTATAATAATTGCTGTGACTTTTGTTTTTTCTCTATTGTTTTATAAAACTTATATTCGCTTGAAGGTAGAGAACCTTTATTTTATAAATGCCTTCCTTTCTTTCCGGGCAAAAAGTATGGAAAGAGAGGTCGGGAGAATATATGAAGATATTGTAGAGAGTAATGCCTTTAGATATATTTTTGATGATAATGAGATAACCCGTACTTTTGCAAGAAGGGATATAGCTAGCAAAATTTTGACGATTGAAAGGCATAATAGATATATACATGAAATTCGTATACTGAAGGGAAAAGATATTATCATTTCAACTTCTAAGAATCCTCTTCAGATAGACAAAAAACACGAGTTCACACTTAGAAATAATACCCTTTATCGAACACTTACCCGAAATACAATTGTAAATGGAATTAATATCAGAATAGTTTTTATAATAAATGTTAATGCCGTATTTTCCAATTTTAGTAGTTATTTTATAAAATATTATAAGGATATAGCATATATCTTTGACAAGAATCATGCTGTTTTATTTGAAGAAGATGGAAATATAAAGATTTTACCTGTAAAAATAGTAAATGGCTCAATATTTATAGGGAAAAAGAAGTATCTTTTATTAAATGATGTACCTGTTTCTCCTATGAGGGCTGTCATATCTTTTTCTGATTTTTATGAAGGCCTTCGGCTTTTGTTGCTTATAGTTATTTTATTTATAGCAATCTCTGGATTTGTAGTCTTTATTTTCTCAAAGAGGTTATCTTATTCCCTTACTCAATCTGTGAGGAGGCTCTCTTCTGTTTTGAGTGGGGTTAAAAAAGGAAAACTCAAAAGATGTGAACAAAAAGTAGACATAGAAGAGATAAATATACTTATTGACTCATACAATATCATGATAGATGAGATTCAAAATTTTACCCATAAGCTCGAAGATGAAGTGGAGAAAAGAACCCGTATAATAAGTAGCCAAAAGGAAGAATTAGAGTCTTTGGCAGAAGAGCTTAAAAATGCAGCTATTACTGATGTACTAACCGGTGTTTACAATAGAAGGTATCTTGAGGAAAAACTTAAAGAAAAATTTGAAATTGCAAAGAGAAATGATCTATATATGGGTATAGCAGTAATTGATATTGACCAATTTAAAAATATAAATGATACCTATGGCCATCTGTGCGGAGACCAAATAATTAAAAAAGTAGCAAATATTATAAAATCCATCTTTAAAAGAACCTCAGATGCTATATTCCGTTATGGAGGAGATGAATTTGTTGTTGCTATATTACATAGTGAATATAGAAAAGGTGAATTTTTTAGGCTTCTTGAAAAGTTAAGAGAAAAAGTAGAAACTACCTCCTTTTTATGTGAAGATATAGAAAATGAGGTAAATGTGACTGTTAGTATAGGATTTTATTTTGACAAGGTAAAGGATAAGGAGGATGTAGAAGAGATGCTGAAGTTAGCAGATGAGATGATGTATAAAGTTAAGAAACTTGGAAGAAATAGAGTGATTATTAATTAATTTAGGAGATGCCTTATGTTAAGAGGAAAGGTAATAGACCTTGGTCGTATAGCTTATGATAAGGCCTATGAATTACAAATGAAGTATTTTGAAAAAAGGCTTAACAATGAAGTTCCAGATATACTTTTTCTTTTGGAACATGATCCAGTAATTACCTTAGGAAAAGGAGGAGATAAGACTCATCTCTTATTAGACGAAGAGGAACTTAAGGAAAAAGGTATCCAGTTTTATCCTACTACAAGAGGAGGGGATATTACCTACCATGGACCAGGACAGTTGGTAGGATATCCAATTTTTGATTTGAGAAACCATGGGAAAAAGGTATCCCAAACTGTACGAAAGTATGAAAAAGCACTTATAAAAGCATTGGCAGAGTTTGGTATTAGCGCAGGGATCTTAGAGGGTTTTCCTGGGGTTTGGATAGGGAATAAGAAAATTGCAGCATTAGGGCTTGCGATAAGGAGATGGATTACATTTCATGGATTTGCACTTAATGTAAATAATGACCTTACCCCATTTTCGTATATTATACCCTGTGGACTTCAAGGAAAAGGGGTTACTTCTATGAAAGAAGAGTTGGGCCATGAGGTAGATATGGACCTTGTGAAAAAAAAGGTTACAGAGAAATTTGGAGAGGTATTTAATATAGAATTTGAGGAGGAAAAGCTTTGAAAAAAACATTTCCATCATGGTTAAAAAAGAGGGTCTCTTTTGGAGAAGATTATATAAAAACGCAAAATTTACTGAAAGGTCTTCACTTAAATACTGTATGTCAGAGCGCAAACTGCCCAAACATCGGTGAGTGTTTTGCCCGAAGAACAGCTACCTTTATGATATTAGGCAATGTATGTACCAGAAACTGTCGATTTTGTGCTGTTCCAAAGGGTATTCCTGAGCCATTGGATGATGATGAACCAAAAAGGGTGGCTGAGGCTGCGAGAAGATTAGGGCTTAGGCATGTGGTAGTTACATCTGTTACAAGGGATGATCTTTCAGATGGGGGTGCACTTCATTTTGCAAAAACGATATGGGCAATAAGGGAGGCTTTACCAGGTGCGACCATTGAGGTTTTGACCCCTGATTTTAAAGGTGATCCTCATGCATTGGATATTGTTATAGATGCACACCCAGATATCTTTAATCATAATGTGGAGACTATACCAAGACTCTATAAAGATGTAAGACCACAAGCAAATTATAAAAGGTCTTTAGAGGTGTTGGCATATGTAAAGAAAAGTAATGCGGAAATTTATACGAAATCTGGAATTATGGTAGGACTTGGGGAGACAAAAGATGAGGTTATAGCTGTAATGAAAGATTTACGGGATGTAGGATGTGATATCCTTACAATAGGACAGTATTTGCAACCTACTAAACATCATATTGAGATAGCTGAGTTTGTGACCCCTGAGGTCTTTTCCGAATATGAGAAAATAGGGTATGAGTTAGGTTTTTTATATGTAGCATCTGGGCCCTTTGTAAGAAGCTCTTTTCATGCAGATGATTTTTCCCGCAAGTTTTTAAAAGGGGCTTGATGCCCCCTCACCTCATTGTGAGACACTGAAGCCCCGAGCAATTTTTCCCCATCCGTCGCGAGGGGCCCCACCCCTTCCAACTATCATCACAAGGAACCCGCACACCCCCCATCCGTCATTGCGAGGAGCCCGTATTTTGGGCGACGTGGCAATCTC
>CAYWXH010000075.1:0-8351 GCA_964462295.1 uncultured Atribacterota bacterium | reverse complement strand
GTTTTTGAAACAGATGAAGAGAGAAGTTATTTCAAAACAACATTTTTTATACATACAGAATTTAAGAGAGAAAACGAGGGAGTAAAAGAGGGTACCCCTCAAGATAGTGCTGAGTTAGAATTAAGTTGGGAGCAAGTTGGGACTAAGTTGGGACTAAGTTGGGACCAAGTTAAAAAAATTCTTTTATTGTGTCTAAATCCTTCTTCAATTAAAGATGTTATGAAAGATCTTAAATGGAGTAATAGAACTAAATTCAGGAATAAATTTATTGCCCCATTGTTGGAACAAGGTTTACTTCAGATGACTATTCCTGATAAACCAAACAGCCCAAATCAAAAATATGTCATCACTGAAAAAGGGAAAAAGCTTTTAAAAGATAATGTAAAGGAGGAGAGCAATGACCGATAAAGTGCCTAAAGGATGGAAAAGAGTAAAGTTAGAGAATATTTCGGGATGAAAGAAATTTATAAACAACTTGAATTGAAACTAAAAAGTAATTTTAATAGAGAATCTGACATTATAAAAGCTCTCTTAGAGCTTCTTGACAAAGAGTAGTTTTTACTTCAAAACAACATTGATAAAAGAAGCCTTACACACAAATTGGTTTTGTATTTACAAAATCACCTTCCTGATTACGATGTTGATTGCAAATATAACAGAAGTGAACCCGATAAAATAAATTTGTTGATATATTGAAAACCTAATAGATGAAGTATTCTTTAATTCATTTCACTACTCTATTCTCTATTTCTTTAGAAAAAAGGACATATCTTATGATGAGGAAAAAATTATGAAAACTATACAAAATCTCAAATTGAAATAACATTACACATCTCTTGACTTTTAAAAGAAGCCCCTGGCAAACTTACAAAAAAATTCCCTGAAAAATTTTATTTATCTATCGCTTTATTTTCAATATCTGTCAAAAGACTAATGAAACAATACCTATTTGAACCAGATATGCAGGTCCTTGCTACAGAGACGGTTTTAAAACAGGCAGAGTTAATAGCTGAAGAACTAACAAAGATGATATGTCATTCTGTAGCCATTTCCTTTTGTTCTTTCGGGCCCTTCTCTTTTGTCATTGTGCGCCCTTTTCCCTTTTGTCATTGCGAGCCTGCGCAAGCAGGCGTGGCAATCTCTCTTTTGGGCTTCCCAAGTACCAGAGATTGCCGCGTCGGGACAAAAACCGTCCCTCCTCGCAATGACGATTGGGAATGTGCGGTCGGTTCTTGGGTACCAGAGATTGCTTCGTCGCCCAAAATACGGGCTCCTCGCAATGACGTGGGGAAAGAATGACCTTGGGTATCGGAGATTGCCGCGTCAGGGCAAAATACGCCCTTCCTCGCAATGACGGTTGGGGGATGGGCGGACTCTTCACAACGGTATAGGACAAGACCACCCTTCTAGGGATCGTCATTGCGAGGGTCACGGTAGTGACCCGTGGCAATCTCTCAAGACCCAACCCCAATACTCTTTCAAGGCGTCATTGCGAGCCTCCGCAGGAGGCGTGGCAATCTCGGTTTTGCGTTTTCCATTTTAGAGGATTTCAAATCAAAAAATCTCGAAGGATAAAGGGAGAAATATATTACTTAAACTAAAAAGAAGGTGGTGAGCTACCACCACCTTCTTCCAAATCCTGCACCATAGCCTCTTCCACGTCCAAAACCATAGCCTCTGCCCCATCCATAACCCATACCAAATCTTGGTCCATAAAATGCACCAAACCTTGGAGCATAAGTATAGGGAGCATAATAAGGTGTATATGGTGCCCTGTAATAACCTAAACCTCTTCCACATGGTCCCAAACCTCTTCCTATTGGTCCGGTTCCCATTGGTCCAGTTCCATCTCCAAATGGCATATTATCGCCTCCTTTCCTCAAATTCTTTTATAAAATCAGATATAGTAGCAAGATAAACCTTTAAGCTGTTAACTATATCCCTAAGATAACTAACCCCTAAAGGTGTTATCGTATATATCCTTCTGGGTGGGCCTTTGCCTACAGTATCCCACGCAGAAGAGACAAGACCTCTTGCCTCCATATCTCTAAGCTGTTTGTATACGATTCCAATACTTCCCTTTCCAGGCCATGTAATCCCATAACGGGCAAGTTTATCCAAAAGTTCATATCCATGAGCTGAACCCTTATAGAGTGATAGCAGTATGTAGGCCTCAAGCCACCAATTCCTACCAAATCCTGGGCCACCTCTTCTTCCTCTTCCTGGCATATTCAATCACCATATATATTTTTTTTGCATATATATTATAAAACAATATTGCACTTCTTGTCAAGGGAATTTTCATAATTTGAAGAAATTAATATATCTTTATATCAAAAAATTTCTACCCTTATCTTTTATGCAGGGTAATATTGTAAAAGCTTCTGTCCCTTTTGAGAAAATAATCTTTCTTTCCTCTTTTCAGTTTCTTTTCTTATAAGATCAAAATCAAACCCTACCAAAATACCGTCTCTTTTTAAAAACTTCCCATCAACCATCACATCTTTTATATCTTTATTTTGCATAGAATAAATAATATGTGCCCTTGGATCGCCAGAGGGCAAAAGGTAAGGAGAAGAAAATGAAATAGTAATAAGGTCAGCCTTATATCCCTCTTTAATATCTCCTATGTTTTTTAAGCCCAAAACTTCTGCCCCACCCTTTGTAGCCATTTTTATTATTTCTTTTAGGGTAAATTTTGTAGGGTCATTATAATGAGATTTTAAAAATAGGGCACCAAGCCTCATCTGCTCCCATATATTAAGTGTATTACTGCTACCTTGCCCATCTGTCCCAAAACCTATTTTTACACCACTTCTTACAAGCTCTTCTACCTTTCCTGTACCCATAGAGAGTTTCATATAAGTTTTTGGAACATAAGATATACCTACTCTATGTTTTGATAATATATTAATATCCTCATCTGTAACACCTAGGGCATGGGCAATCAAAGTATGAGACTCTAAAATCTTTGTCTTTTCTAATATTTCAATGGGGGTCATCCCATATTTTTCAAGGGATTCCTTTGTTTGATCCATCGTCTCTGCAGCATGAATATGAACTTTCCAGCCTTCTTCTTTTGCAATCTCTGCCACTTCTTGAAGTAATTCATAAGAACAAGTATAGGGGGCATGAGGTCCAAGAGATGTAGTAATTCTATCTGATCTCTGATGCCACGATTGAGTAAACTTAAGGGCCTGGTCAAACCTCCCTTCCCAATCCTCTCCTGAGCCAAAAAATGCCCATGAAAGGTCAGCACGTATCCCTATCTTTTCAACTACCTCTGCAACTCTATGCATAAAGAAATAGTGATCTGCAAATGTAGTTATCCCACTATCTATCATCTCATATATGGCAAGGGTAGCTGCCCAGTACACATCATCTTCGGTAAGACCACTCTCTACTACCCAAATCCCTTTATTAAACCAATCTTGTATTGTCATATCTTCAAGCATTCCTCTAAAATAAACCATCTCTGCATGGGTATGGGTATTTATAAATCCTGGCATGAGTATTAAATCTTTTCCATCAATTACCTCTTTGGCATATGTACCAAGATCCTCTTTAGATATTTTTGAGATAACTCCTTCCCTTATAGCCACATCTCTTTTGCCTACTATCTCCCCTTCCCCATTTATTACCATAATATTTTTAAATATAACATCTTTCATGACAATTACACCTCTTTATTTAGTCATATTTTTAAATGCGATCTCCGAAAGCCCATCAATAATCTCTTCAAAATTATATTCTTTATTTACCTCTCTAATTTTCTCAATATATTCACTCGGTATTGAGGATGCCCCTCTAAAGGCACCAGCAAGGGCACAAGCTATAGCACCTAAAGTATCCGCATCACCTGAACAATTAGCAGAATATATAGCAGTCTTTACAGGATCACCTTGTGCAAGAAGTACCATACCAAGGGCAGACGGGACTATCTCGTATACAGGTAACCCAGTACCGATTACATTGTAAAAAGTTCTAAGGGTCTCGTCTATATCCTTATCAAGGTCAATAAGTGCATATACAAATTCGAACCTCTCCCTTATAGATGGCAAAATATACTTCTCTCCCTTTTCTGCACCTTCATCTGCTGCATCTTCCATATTGGTAAGGGTAGCATCCCAATCTCCTGTGGCCAAAAGAGTAGATATGCCAACTGCTACAGCAGAGGCCCCTGAAATAGCTACATTTGTATTATGTGTAGGGATACAAGCAATTTCTGCAGCCTTTAGTGTAGCATCATAATCTCCCGGATATATAATCCCAACTGGAGAGATCCTCATAACAGCACCATTTGTCGTACCTAAGGTGCCTGTTCTCGTAAGATCCTCTCCGGCTTTAATTCTCTTCATAGCAGCTTTAGTACTCGGACCTACATAGTTAGATTCATCTCCACCAACACTCTCATACCAAGAAAGCAGGGCACGAGCTATCCCCTCGACAGTAACTTTCCCCTCTTCTATAATAGATTGGGCAATGGCAAGGGTTTGTTGGGTATCATCTGTTATCTGTCCTGCAACAAACCCTTTATGTACCGGGTGATCATCTGGTGCATCTATAAATTTATCTATCCAGCCAAGCTTTTCTCTTGTTTCCTCTGGAGAGAAATATGCAGGCATTCCCATGGCATCTCCCAAGGCTACTCCATATATAATACCTGCAACTTTATCTCTAAATCTTTCAAATTCCACCTTTATTTCCTCCATTTTTTATTTTATTATACCATATTTAAACTTATTGAAAAGATACTTGACAAAATATGTTATATAATCTATTATCTTAATATCACTTAAAGATAAGGAGGAATGGGTGGAAGTATTTGACCACAAATTAGAAGAAGGATATTACGCATTTAAAAGAGGCAACATAGAAATCCAATACAAAATAGAAAAAATTACGATAGGATATAAAGTATCTGGAAAGATAAGGGGTAAACTGGGGAGAATAAAAATACTAGAAATTCAAAGACCCAAAGGAGATCTATATTTAAATAATTGGCAATCTTGGGGACTATTTACAGAAGAAGATGAGTATAGAGAGGTATTGGATACATATAGAAAGAGAAGGATAGGTATCTATACATATACGCCAATACCGGATGTGTTTAAAAGAGAGGTTATAAGTGATTACTTTCTCCTTGGGGAAGAATTCCTATTAGGATTTCTTACATCTAAGATAGGGCATCCTTACTTTGTAATCGGGAAAAACACTATAGAGGCCTATATAGAGTATTTTGATACCCAGTTTGAAGATTATATCCCCATAGAGCCCCTTGTCATATTAAAAGACCTCTCCAAAAATATGCTTCTCTTACAATATGGCGACCTTGTTAAGATAAAGAACAAGGTCCGAATAAATAGCTGGAATCCTGTTGGCTGGAGTAGTTGGTATCAATACTTCTTAGACCTTAAATGGGAAGATATAGAAAAAAACCTCAAACTCTCTAAGGAAAAAGAGATGCCTTATGAGGTATTTCAGATAGATGATGGATATGAAAAGGATATAGGGGATTGGTTATCTACAAAAGATGGTTTTCCAGAAATGCCTGAAATTGCAACCACTATAAAGCATCATGGATATCTGCCGGGCGTATGGAGTGCACCACTTAGCATAAGTGAGACATCAGAACTATACAACAAGCATAGAAATTGGACAGTAGAAGAAAACAATACCCCAAAAAAGGCATATTATAATTGGGAAAAAGAGATATATACACTTGATATAACAAATGATAATGTGAAAAATTGGCTTTATGAACTATTTTCAAATCTTAAAAAAATAGGTTTTAGATACTTTAAAATAGATTTTATGTTTGCAGGGGCATTACCAGGGGAAAGAAAGAGAAACATTACCCCCATACAGGCATACAGAGAGGCCTTATCTATAATAAGAGATGGTGTGGGGGATAGTTTTGTCCTTGGTTGTGGTGCACCTCTTCTTCCCTCTTTAGGATTTGTAGATGGCATGAGGATAGGTCCGGATACAGCACCTTATTGGCAAAATACCCCCACTCAACCTGATATAAATGCATATTGGGCACTGAAAAATGCCCTTACCAGATGGTTTATGCATAAAAAATGGTGGTTAAATGACCCGGATTGCCTTCTTCTGAGAAAAAACAACACAGGACTTTCTCCCTCTCAAATAAACCTATACGGCATAGTATCTGGGATGCTTGACAATATGATATTTCAAAGTGATGACCTATCTTATATAAAAGATGATGAACTGAAACTTTTAAATGAAATCTTAACCATGAGAGAGGGGAGACCAAAGGTAAATTTTATAGCAAAGAACCTCTTTGAAGTTTACACAGAAGGAAGTAGGAAAGGAAATAAAAGATTTTATGTAAACCTTGGGGAAAAATCTGCTATCTATAGTAAAAGAGAGATACCCCCTACTTCGTATTTAGAAGCAGAAAAAGATGTAGAATGGATAAGGCTTAAAAAAAGGGTCATAAAAAGAGAAGATGGGAGGATTTTCACATACTATGAAGGAAATAATTGAGCTAAGATATAATCCTATTTCGGATGAATGGGTAATGGTCTCTGCAGGAAGACAAAAAAGACCAAATATACCAAAAAACAGCTGTCCCTTATGTCCAGATGGAGCAGAGGCACTTGGAGATTATGACCTTGTAAGTTTTGAAAATAGATATCCTGCACTCAAAAAAGACCCGCCAAATGTAGAAGGTACAGGAATTAAAATCTTTAAAAAAGCCCCGTCTAAGGGAGTTTGTGAGGTAGTAGTTTACACCAAGGAGCATAACTCTTCTCTTTCCATGATGCCAAAATCACAGATAGAAAAGCTTATTCAGATGTGGGTAGATCGCACAAAAGAGCTTAAAACCTACGAATTTATAAAATATATATACATCTTCGAAAACAGAGGACAAGAGGTAGGGGCAACACTACCACATCCCCATGGGCAGATCTATGCCTTCCCCTTTATCCCAAAAAGGATAGATGCAAAAATACGAGGAATGCAAAAATATTTCGAAGAAAACAAGAGATGTCCTATATGTGAAATAGTAAAAGAAGAGAGTCTCTATAAGGAGAGAATTGTATATGAAAATGAATATTTTATTGCCATAGTACCTTTTTATGCAAGATTCCCCTATGAGGTACACATATATCCCAAAAGACATGTGGATATGGTTATATACCTATCTAACAAAGAAAAGAAAGCACTTGCCGATATACTGAAGGTGGTAACTATGAAATACGATAGGCTATTTGATATGGAGTTTCCCTATATGATGATGTTTTTTCAGGCGCCTGTAAATGGAGAAGACTTATCATCATTTTTTCACTTTCATATAGAATTTGACCCACCAAAGCGGGCAAAAGATAAGATAAAATGGATGGCAAGCGTAGAAACAGGAACATGGACATTTATAAACCCCATACTTCCAGAGGAGGCAGCAAAAAAACTAAGAGATGTAGAAATATAATTATGATATAATTATATTATGATAAAAGAAAAGAAATTGCCGAATGACATAGAAAAAAATATCCCATATCTTATAAATGAAATAAAAAAGATAAGTGAGATAAATGCACTCATCCTATTTGGAAGTATTGCAAAAGGTAGTAGAAAACCCTTAAGTGACATAGACCTAGCCCTATTATTTAAAAAGGGTGTGGAAAAAGAAAAGTATTCCTCCATAGAACTTTTGGTCTTCGATATTATATCTTCCATATTAAAGACAGAGGAATTTGACCTTGCAATTCTAAACAATGCCCCACCTAAAATAGCCTACAATATCTTAAAAGATGGGAAAATTCTTTTTGTAAAAGATAAAATGTCGTTTATAGGGTTTAAAGAAAACATAATAAAATACTATCTTGATTTTAAATATTATGAAGATGAATTTAACAAAATTTTTTTAGAAAAACTCTATAAGGACAAAATCGATGGATGAAAAGATAATAGAACAATTAGAACTTCTAAATCGGTATGTCTTATATTTAAAGGAAATATCTACTTATCCAAAAGAAAGATTTTTAAAAGACTTCTTACTAATTGGAAGTACGGAAAGATATCTCCAATCAGCTATAGAGGCCTGTATAAACATAGGGAATAGGTTATTATCGCTTATTCAATTTAAAAAACCTGTCTCATCCCCTAATACATACAAAGATATATTTTTAGAGCTTGAGAAAGTTGGTATAATACCTCAAACCTTTACAAATACCATGATAAAAATGGTAAAATTTAGAAACAGGATAGTACACATGTATTGGGAGATAGAACCCGAATATCTGTATGAAATAATAAGTAAAAACCTAAAGGATTTCAAAAAATTTACAGCATATATAATAGATTATATAAAAAGAGAGGAG
>CAYWXH010000074.1:0-8464 GCA_964462295.1 uncultured Atribacterota bacterium | reverse complement strand
CCCAAGTACCAGAGATTGCCACGTCGGAGCAAAAACCGCTCCTCCTCGCAATGACAAACTGAACCCCTGTCATTGCGAGGGCCACGAAGTGCACCCGAAACATCCCCTTGAGATTTTTGCAAATAAATGGTATTATAAAAGAAATTAAAGTAGGGAGGGTAAATTATGTATGATGTGGTTGTTATAGGCTCAGGTCCCGGTGGGTATGTAAGTGCTATAAAGAGTGCACAGCTTGGAAAAAGTGTTGCCATAGTGGAGAAGGGGGACCTTGGTGGTACTTGTACAAATAGGGGTTGTATCCCTACAAAGGCCCTTCTTGCAGCAACTCACCTCTTTGAAGAGGTAAAGACAAAGGGTGCTCGTTTAGGGGTAAAGGTAGAGGGGCTTTCGTATGATATAGATAAAATTTTTAGACATATGATAACAAACATTAATATGTCTAAAAAGGGAATAGATTATCTTCTTAAGAAGAATAAAATTACACTATACAAAGGTAAGGCAGTTATAACTTCACGAAATACCGTAGAAGTACCAGAATCAAAAGAAAAAATAGAGGCAAAAAATATAGTGATAGCTACAGGCTCTTACCCCTCTCTGTTTCCTCCTTTTTCTGAAATAGATGGAATATGGACAAGTGATGATGTTTTCGCTATGAAAGAGCTTCCAAAGAGTCTTCTCATAGTGGGTGGTGGAGTCATAGGGTGTGAGATGGCTACCTTTTTTGGAAGAATGGGTGTTGAAGTCCATATTTTTGAGATAATGGAACATATACTGCCTACAGAAGATGCCGATACTGCAGAGATAATAAGAAAGTCTCTCAAGAAGATGGGTGTGAAGATATATGAATCCTCAAAGGTAAAGGATGTAAAGAGAGAAGAGAGTGGTTTTTTGGTAATTTCAGAGACCCCTTCTGGTGATATTGAAGTAAAAGTGGATAAAGTACTTGTCTCTGTAGGTAGGAGGGCAAATATTGGAGATGATATAAAGGCCCTTGGTATCGAAGTAGAGAAGGGTATTGTTACCGACAAACACATGAGAACAAATATTCCAAATATCTTTGCAATAGGAGATGTACGAGGTGCTATAATGCTTGCACATACTGCTATGTACGAAGGCATAGTAGCTGCAGAGAATATAGCTGGTATAGATACTGAAATGGATTATAGAGCTGTTCCTTCTGTGGTATTTACCTCCCCTGAGATAGGAAGCGTAGGAGTGAGGGAGAAAGATATTGAAAAAGGTAAGGTAAAGGTAGGTAAGTTCCCCCTTATGGCAAATGGTAAAGCACGCGTACTACTTGAGAGAGAGGGTTTTGCAAAGGTTATTGTCGATAAAGATACAGAAGAGGTTATAGGTTTTACGGTAGTGGGACCAAATGCCACAGAGATGGTAATGGAAGGGGTAGTTGCTATCCAAAATAGATTAAAATTAGAACAGCTTATAAGATCTATACATCCACATCCTACCCTTTCAGAGATGGTACTTGGTGCCCTTGAGATGGCAGAGGGTAGCGCTATTCATATGTAAATATATACAAGGGCTAAAGGTTTTCTAATCTTTAGCCCTTGTGTCTGTATTTTATAACTTTGACCTTCTCTATTGTGATAAGTCCTTCTTCCACCGCTTCATCTAAAAAAGGTATGAGTTTTTGAATTTTTTCTTCCGTATCTACAATCTCTATTATTATAGGGAGGTCTTCTGAGAGTCGCAATAGGTGTGCTGCGTGGAGCCTGCTATGTGCCCCAAACCCCATAATACCTCTAGTAACTGTCGCCCCTGCAAGGTTAAGTCTCCGCGCCTCAAATACGATCTGTTCATACAGGGGTTTCCCCTTATAATGATCAAGCTCCCCTATAAATATTCTCAACAATGTTCCCTCTTCAGGTAATTTCATCTTACCACTCCCTTTTCGATTATAATAATTAAATATTTAGATACCACCATTCCTATGAATACAAACAGTATGCTAAATATATTATTTGCCAAAAAATTATATAAGGCTATCCTTATTTCCCCTTCTTTTAAAAAGCTTAATGTTTCAAAGGCATAGGTAGAAAATGTAGTAAATGCCCCTAAGAAACCAATAAAAATGAGAGTTTTAATTTCAGGAAGAATCACAATTCTTTCAAAAAATTGATAGAAAAAACCTATAAGAAATGAACCTATAAGGTTTACACTAAGGGTCCCCCATGGAAAGTTTATCCCTATATACCTATAGGCTATTCCTGAGACGAAGTATCTTGTAAGTGCACCTATTGCTCCACCTGTTGCTATATATATTAGTTCTTTCAATCTTTATCCTCCTGTTTTTTGCTTTAAAGCATAACATAAGTAATTAAATGTTTCAAGAGTGTTTATTCTAAAAAGAGTATATCTATCTGTCTTTCACGGATAAAATCTTCTAACAATATACGGTCTTTTTCTTTCATGTTTATGAATTTTACTATTTTATAAAATGGAGGGGAGTAACTTTTGGAATAACGAATAACTTTTCCTTTCATATGAAAATGGACAGAAGATGTTGTATTTGGCGGGAGTGTAAAATCTATATCTATTATCTCTCTCTTAAACCGTTTTTTAATACCAGAACCAAGGGGAATTATCTGTGCCCCTTCAGAGCTTATATCTGTACTTAAGGCCATACAAGTAGTCTCTCCATCGAATATCTCTATAGGAATGATCCATGGTACCCGAGGATTTCTTCTTACTTCTATGTAATCTTCTTTTGAGATATCTACTTTTACTGTAAGATGTGGGTCATAGTTTACATCTACGACTTTCCCTTCGATTTCTTCTCCTAGTGTAGGAAAATAAAGAAAGACTTTATCTTTGGGCAATGGAGGGATTTGTCTTTCATCCCAGACTGTAAAGTATTGATTTCCAATTATGCTAAGTATTCTTCCCATATTCTCTTTGATTTTACCTTCTATTTTATTTTTTGGGTGTTTCTTTAATGTAAGGGTTACCTCTTTGTTTTTGTACTTTTTTAATGAAGGGGATATGGGATTTTCTATGTTTTCTAAATAGCTCATAATAAAATCTACAAGTTTTGGGTCAAAAATTTTCCCCTTATTTTCTGTTATTGTCTCTTTTGCCTTTTCGAAATCAAGCCGTTCCCTGTAATGCCTAAACACCATAAGGGAACTCAGAGTATCAAGAATCCTTAAAAATCTTGCCTCTTTTGGTATATCTTCTCCCCCTATACCTCTTGGGTATCCTCCTCCATCGTAATTTTCATGATGGGTCTTTATAGCTTCTCTTATTTTTCCTACAAAAGTTATATGCTGTATGAGGTCTATCGAATAATAGGGGTGATTTAATATTGCCAATCTATCTTCCGGTTCTAGTGTTTTAGCCCCTGATAATACCTCATCTCTAAAAAAGATTTTTCCAAGGTCATAACTTATAATGTTAAATAAAAATTCTGTGAGATCTATGCCATATATCTCTATTTGTCTTCGAAGTTTATCTACTATATTAAGTAATATATTTATTTTTTCAGTAAAAGATCTATCCTTTTTATCCAAAAGATGAAGTATAGATGTAATATATTCTCCTTCTCTTATGAATTTTTTACCATGATAGTATATACGATTCAGTCTTTCTTTGAAGTATAGTTTAAGAAGAACCAATTCTGATTCTTTTAAGTATCTCTCTCCCTTTATGCTAAGAAGAATTAATGCCTCTCTAAATGGAGAAAGGGATACCAAAATAGGGATGATATTTTCCTTTTCTTTGAAACCCACAGCTTCCTTTAGGATCTCAGGGGTCAAAATTCCCTCTTCTACTTTTGGTTTGAATATTATAGTTCCCTTTTCGGGAAAAGAAAGGTATTCTCTTTTTCCTATAGAAGATATGAATATCTGCACATTCTTTATATAAAAGGATTTCAATAATTCCTCGTTTTCGAACCCTAAAAATTCTTTAAACCCTTTTTTCCCTAGATTTCCTAAAATATATGTGGGAAGAGATAGTATATTTCTGTTTAAATTTAACATAGATGGCACCTTTATAATTTTTAAATATCTTCGGCTGAAAAGACAAAACTCTTGACATTTTTTTCATTTTAGTATATCTTTAAAAAAAATATGATAGATAAAATAGATAGGGAGGGTGATATGGAGAGAAAGAAAAATACATTGGGTGCTGTAGTACATGGTATCTCAAAATTCTTCTTTATTTTGAGCATGGCAGGTACTATTTTTATTGGTATAATGGTATTTTACAATGTTTTTATGCGATATATATTTAGAAAGCCCATTTTTTGGACTACAGAGGTTACATCTTTAATGCTTGTCTTTATTACCTTTTTAGGTGCTTCATATATGATAAAGGAAAAGAAACACATAAAATTTACCCTCATTTATGAGAGATTAGGAGGGAGAAGTAAGGTAGTAGTAGATATAATAAATTCCATTGCAGGGATAATCTTTTCTATTGTTCTCGCATGGGAGGCATGGAAGGCTACTAAGATTGCTTATATGACCAATATGCGTATGCCTTCACTTTTGGGTACACCTTATTATATTCCTTATTTTTTGATAACTATAGGCTCTTTTATGGTGGCCTTAGAATTTTTTATGCGTATATTTGATAAAATAATGGGGCAGGAGGAATAGCTATGAGTACAGGCATGGTTTTATCTTTGGCAATGACTTTGTTATTTGTTCTTTTGGGTCTGGGTTCTCCTATTTTTGTTTCATTAGGGTTGTCAGGGCTTTTTGGGATATATCTTATTACAGGTATTAGGGGTCTTTTCCAACTTCCTGCATCTATCTTTGCACAGCTTGATAGTTTTACCCTTGTGGCTATTCCTCTTTTTATCCTTATGGGGGAGATTATCTTTATTACGGGCATAGGGAAAGACATATACAATGCATTTAGTAAATGGTTAAATAAGATACCCGGTGGGCTTGCCATTGCAAGTATCTATTCTTGTGCACTCTTTGGGGCTATGAGTGGTGTAAGTATAGCAGGAGTTGCAACCATTGGTACTATGGCCGTACCTGAAATGCTGAAACGTAAATATGATAAGGGACTTGCAGCAGGCTCTGTTGCAGCAGCAGGTGCACTTGCCGTGCTTATTCCCCCAAGTATTTCTTTTATCCTTTATGGTGCTATATCTGGAGAATCTGTTGGAAAACTGTTTATTGGAGGCATCATACCAGGAATTGTTCTTGCTACCATGATGGCCGCCTATGTATATATAAAGGTATTGAGAAATCCCTCCCTTGCCCCAAGAGAACATGGAGAAGTTACATTTTCAGAAAAAATGGCATCCCTTAAGAGATTGTGGCCTGTATTGTTGCTTATCCTTGTGGTTTTGGGTACAATTTATACAGGTATTGCAACACCTACAGAGGCAGGTGCTATAGGTGTATTTGGTGCATTTTTCATTGCATTAGTTTATGGGAGACTCAATTGGGAAACATTTCGTTCTGCTCTTTTTAAGGCAACACATGTTACAGTGGTTATACTTATAATACTTGCATCTGCTTATGCCTTTAGTCAATTTTTAAATCTTATAAGACTCCCTGAAATGGTGGCGATGTGGCTTACAAATCTTCATTTACATAGGATGATTGTTATGCTTATAATAATGGCTGTACTTATTGTACTGGGGTGTCTTATAGATGGTGCATCTCTTATTATTGTAACAACACCTATACTACTTCCTACTATTACCGCTTTAGGGTTTAGTCCATTATGGTATGGTATTTTGGTAGTATTAAATGTTGAGATTGCGGTTATAACCCCTCCTGTAGGGCTTAATTTATATACCATGAAGAGTATAGTAGGGGACCAGGTCTCTTTAGGGGAGATTATAAAGGGAACCGCTCCTTTTATAATTGTTGATATTCTTGCTTTATTGCTATTTATGTTTTGGCCAGAGCTTGCACTTTGGCTACCAGGGAAGATGGGATAAGAGGGAGGTGATATTTAAAAAGTATAGTTGATTTTTTCTTAAAAAATAAAATAAAAAAGGAGGTTTTAGGTATGAAGAAATTGGTAGGTTTAGCACTTTTGGTTTCTCTCTTTGTTTTGGTTTTTTCAGTATTTGCATATGCAGGAGTTGTAAAAATCGTTATTGCAAGTCATGTCCCGCCAAAGTATACGGATATTTTCCCCCTTACCAAGGTATTTGTGGATGATGTAAATGCACTTGGAAAAGGAAAGGTAAAGATGGACTACTACCATTCCGGAACCCTTTTAGGGGCAAAACAGCTTATCCCTGGTCTTTTATCCGGAACAGCAGATATGATATTTTTAACTACTTCTCATTGTACTGGAAGTTGGCCAATTATAGGTGGGATCTCTCTTCCATTTTTGTATAAAGATGTATATGACTTAGAGGCACGTATGAAGATTGGCTCCCCACTTTTTAATTTTACAAATGAGGTTTTGGAGAAAAAATATGGTATAAAACTCCTTGCAACAGCTGTGTTACCACTTGAATGCGTCTGGACCAATAAACCTATAAGAAAACCAGAAGACTTAAAAGGGCTCATTATAAGGGCAGGAGGAAAAACAGAATCAGAGGCTATCCGGGCACTAGGTGCATCTCCTGTAAGTCTATCATCTGCAGAGATTTATGAGGCACTCAGTAGACATACTATAGATGGTGTAGTATCATATCCAGGTACTATAAATGGAAGGTCCCTCTATGAAGTGCTTAAGTACTGTACAAAAATTCCTATTGGTGCATATGGATATGCATTGTGGATAAAAAAGGATAAATGGGATTCATTCCCTAAAGATGTACAAAAGGTGATAGAGATGGCAGCAGTGAAATATGATTACTTCTTCTTACAGAATGCAAAAAAGGTGGAAAGAGAAGAGTTTTGGCCAAAGTTTAAAAAGGCAGGATTACAACAAATTATCCCTGATCCAGAGGCCATGAAGGCATTTAGAGAAAAGGTAAAACCTGTATGGGATAAGTGGGCAAAAGAAGTAGGAGAAGAGACAGGTAAGAAATTTATAGAACTCTCCACTATGCCTAAATAAAACTTTCTTTTGGGGAACAGGCCTTTCCTGTTCCTCTTTTATTTTTTGGAATATTGGAGTATAATAATACTATGGGTATAAAAAATGATAAAACAAAAAAACTTAGAAGGCTTTTTGAAGGAACCGATCTTTTAATTGCCCCGGGTGCACACGATGCCCTTACTGCCAAGCTTATAGAAAAGGTAGGGTTTGATGTAGCTTTTCATACAGGTTATGGTACAGCTGCTTCACTGTTAGGAGCACCGGATATAGGACTTGTTAGCTTTTATGAGATGGTGGAGAGAGTAAGATATATTGCCCATGCTGTAAATATCCCTATATTTGCAGATGGGGATACGGGATATGGTGGCCCAGTAAATGTCCAAAGAACAGTGAGGGAATATATTTGGGCAGGGGCATCTGGTATGTTTATAGAAGACCAAGTTTGGCCAAAAAGATGTGGACACCTTGAGGGAAAAGAACTTATTCCAGAGGAAGAGATGGTTGCAAAGATTCATGCAGCTTATGATGCCAAGATGGAAGAAGACCCAGATTTTATTCTTGGTGCAAGGACAGATGCCATCTCTGTATATGGATTTGAAGAGGCCATTAGGCGAGCAAATTTGTATGCTAAGTCAGGTGTAGATTTTGTATTTTTGGATGCTCCAGAAACAGAGGACCAGGTAAAACAGATCCCAAAACTTGTAAATGCCCCAGTTATGCTAAACCTTATCGAGGGAGGAAAGACCCCATTATTTACCTTTAAAGAGGTAAAAGATATGGGTTATAAGATTCTTGCTATTCCTCTTACAGCCCTCTATTCTGGTGTTGGTGCTATGCTTTCTGCCCTTAGAGCCCTAAAAGAGAGAGGCTACCTTGATTCAAACCAAAAAGGCATGATAACATTTAAAGAGTTTTCAGATATAGTAGGCCTTTTTGATTTGCTAAATAAAGAGAAAGAATACGCAGATTAAAATAATAAACCATTAAGAGTAAGTTAAAGTTGACTTTCTGAATCTTTTTTATAAAAATTCTTATGTTATAATAAAATTAAAAAACTGTAGGGAGGTTGTGTCATGGAAAAGGATGTGAAAATTGGGGTATTTGGGGGATCAGGTTTTTATTCTCTTCTTGATCATGCTGAAAAGATTAAGGTAGATACACCTTATGGGCCTACAAGTGACCTTATCACTATTGGAGAAGTCGAAGGAAAGAAAGTGGCTTTTTTACCAAGACATGGAGAAAAACACTCTCTTCCCCCACATAAGATACCATATAGGGCAAATCTTTGGGCTATGAAAGAGCTTGGGGTAGAGAGAATTATAGGACCTTGTGCTGCAGGAAGTCTTCAGCCACATGTAAAAATAGGAGATTTTGTTATATCTGATCAGATTGTAAATAGGACATATAGGAGAGAAGATACTTTCTACGATGGACCTGTTGTTACACATGTAAGTTTTGCAGATCCATACTGTCCAGA
>CAYWXH010000073.1:0-8523 GCA_964462295.1 uncultured Atribacterota bacterium | reverse complement strand
ACCCCTTGCAATACAAAAAGAGGTAGTGGGGCTTCTTTCCAGGTTCTTTTGTCAATTAAGGCTATCTTAAGAATTAACACTATTGTCTTTAATATTTTGTGGTATAATATTTAACAAAGTTTTCTGGAGGTGAATAAAGTTGAAAAAGATAGTAGTTACTTTTTTGATAATTCTGTTTTTCTTCTCTTCTTTAGGTTTTTCCAAAAATATAGATGTGGCATTATTTATACCGGGTGTTATAGGAGGAAATCCTATATTTGAACTTATGACAAGTGGTGTAAAAAGTGCACAAAAAGAGCTGGGATTTTCTCTGAATATAGTTGAAGGTGGATACAATCCGGGAGTTTGGGAGGATCAATTTAAGGCATTAGCCCTTATGGGCAAGTATGAATTCATTATCACAGTTACAGAGGGCATGCCCCAGATTATAAAGAAGGTTTCAAGTCTGTCTCCTACTACTAAGTTTTTACTTTTAGATGGAAAAATAGAAGGAGTGAAGAACGCCTATGGTGTAAAATTTAAAGATAAAGAGATGACATATTTGGCAGGGGTATTTTCGGCGTTAGTTACAACCTCATCTATGAAATATGCAAATCCTCAAAAAAAGATAGGTCTTATTGCCGGAGATATCTATCCTGCCATGGAAGGGGAACTTTTGCCTGGATATAAAGAAGGGGCTTTATCTATAGATAAAGATATTGAGGTGGTTTTTTCCTCAGTGGGAAGTTGGAATAATCCGGGAAGGGGAAAGGAGATCGCTGTAGCCCAGTACAGTCAAGGTGTAGATATTATCTTAAATATTGCAGGTGCAAGTGGCATAGGTATAATTAATGCGGCAAAAAAACAAGGGGGATATGTGGTAGCTGTAGATACTAATCAAAATGGAAAGGCCCCTGGGATTATTTTGGGTAGTGCACTCAAGAGGATAGATGTATCGGCATATGAGACATTAAAGGCTGCTATTTTAGGAAAAATTCATTATGGAATCACTATAGAAGAGGGAATAAAATCACAAAAGATTGACTTTACACTGGATGATCCCTATTTTAAGAAATATGTACCAAAAGGAATTCAAGATAAGATGAGAGATACTATAGAAAAAATAAAAGATGGAGAGACAGATATATAACTAAATGACCTACCTTGTCCTTAAAGATATAACAAAAAGATATAAAGATACAGGTATTTTGGCAAATGACCATATATCTATTACCATTGAGAAGGGGGAAGTTCATGCTATTGTTGGGGAAAACGGGGCTGGAAAATCTACCCTTGGCAAAATTCTTTATGGGGTGGTAAAAAGAGATTGTGGAGATATCCTTTTAGATGGCAAAAAGTTGAAGTTAAATTCTGAACATGAGGCAAGAAGCGAAGGTATATATTTCGTGCCCCAAGAGGATTTTTTTATAGAAAGCTTTAAGGTGTGGGAGAATATAGTTTTAGGTGGAGAAGATGCCAAGTGGGGATTTTTAAATAAAAGAGAGCTTAAAAAAAGAGTTGACTCTATTATGAAGGAGTATGGCTTGTACCTTCCCAAAGATGTATCTTCTTCTGTTTTGAGTGTGGGACAAAAAAGGATCTTAAGTATCTTAAAGGCCTTGTATAAAAGGCCAAAGATTCTCATTCTTGATGAGCCTACCTCCTTTTTACCCGACCCTCAAGTAGATGAATTTCTTCAAATCATTTTATCCCTTAAAAAAATGGGACTTACTATCATATTTATATCTCATAGGTGGAAAGAGATAGAAAAAGTTGCAGATAGAATTACTATTTTGGATAAAGGTAGAGTCTTAGGAAGATATACAAAGGATGAGTTTAAGAGATATATTAAAAAGAGATTCTCTAAGGATGGAATTACCTTTCTTGAACGAAAAAAAATCAAAAGGGGAGGGGTGGTATTTTCATTTTCCCATATATATTATGAGAAAAAGGGTCATATTCCGCTCTCTGATATAAATATAGAGTTAGAGAAGGGTGAAGTACTTTCCATTCTTTCTATATCGGGAAATGGAGAGAAGGAGCTTGAGGCTTTACTCTCTGGATACATCCACCCTACAAGGGGCGAAATCTTTCTTAAAGGAAAAAAGTTTGGGTTTTTGACCCCAAAAATCCTAAGAAAAGAAGGTGTTTCTATTATTCCAACAGATACAGAATATGGGATATGTGATTATGCTACCCTTTGGGAAAATGTTATTATATCAAGACAGAGACAGAGCCCCATATCAAATGGTTTTTTCCTTAATTTTAACGCTATAAAGTCTTATTCTAGTAAGAGATTGAAGGAATTTGATGTAGATTACCCATTAGAGACAAAGGCAAGGTTTTTGTCAGGGGGAAGAAAGAGAAGGGTTATCATCTCTCGGGAATTAAGAGATGATATTGATATCTTAATTGCAGGAAATCCCCTTTCTTCTCTTGATAGTTTCTTTTCGAAAGAGGTATTGAGAAGACTTAAAGATTTGGCTATAAAGGGTGTAGGAATTATATTTTTTTCTCATAATATAGATGATGCCCTAATGTTATCAGACAAAATAGCCATACTTTACAAAGGTAAAATAAGGGCTATTTATGAAAATGGAAAGGTTTTACGAGAGGAACTTATAACATCCCTTACAGGGGGAAAAAATGTTTGAGTTTTTATTGCAACCATTTACAAATACCTATTTTTTAGGAAATTTATTTGCATATACATCTATTTTAATCCTTTCAGGGTTGGGAATCCTTGTGGCTTATAGGGGTGGTGCCTTCAATCTTGGAGGGGAGGGGCAGATATATTTCGGGGCTTTTGTGGCCACAATTTTTGGGATATATATTTTCCCTCATAATGTTGCTGTAATTTCAAAGGTAGGTATGTTTTTTGTAGCCTTTTTGGCAGGAGGGCTTTTGGCGGTAATTTCTGGGTATCTTAGGTATCTTTACAAAATAAGTGAATTTATATCTACTTTTTTAATTGGGGAATCTTTTGTAATTATTACAAATGTAATACTACGGACATATTTTCACGACCCACATTCTGGAATAACGGCTACCTTTTCCCTCCCAAAAAATTTTCTTTTTAAAAAGATTCTTCCCCCTTCTATCCTTTCGACATCTATCTTTATATCAATTTTTCTCATTATATGTGTAGCCATTTTGCTCAACAGAAGTATCTTTGGATATGAGCTTAGGATGTTTGGGTATTCTCCAAAGTTTGCCTTTTATGGAGGGATAGATCTGAAAAAGCAGATCATACTTCCCCTTTTTTTAAGTGGAGGTTTTTTAGGTTTGGCAGGCATTTTTGGTATTTTATCACGGGATGGGAGATTTGTCCATGGATTTTCTTATGGTCTTGGTTGGGATGGGATAGTAGTATCTCTCCTTTCAAGGGGAAATCCCTATTGGATAGTCCCATCTGCTCTTTTGCTTGCCTATATAAAGATACTTTCTCAGATAGGAGGGATATATGGCCTATTCCCCTCAGAGATAGGTGAGGTAATTAAGGCAATAATATTTCTCATGGTGACTGTGGGTACATTTTCTTATCTAGGGGAAAAAGATGTTTGAGCTTTTTACAGAGGGAATAAAGGTCTCTATACCTATAATGATTGCAGCCTTTGGGGGGCTCTTTGGGGAACTTGCCGGTGTATTAAACATTGCACTTGAGGGGCAGATGCTTGTTTCTGCGTTTTTTTCTGTATATCTTTCTGATATGACCCATAGCTTACTTTTAGGGCTTTTGGGGGGTATTGTCTCTTCTTTACTACTTTCCTTAATACTTGTGCTTTTTTCTTTTGGAATAGGTGCAAATATATTTTTAGTGGGTCTTGGTATAAATCTTTTGGCCTCCTCTCTTACCAGACTTTTTGGGGTTTTTATATCAGGAGAAAAGGGTACTATCTTGTTTTCTCATATACCCAATCTCTCAGATATTTGGTTTTACCTTTCCCTTGTACTTTTTCCTATAGTGTATATAATAATATATTATACACGATTTGGCTTTAGGTTAAGGGCAGTAGGAGAGAATGAGAAGGCCTCCATGTTTTCTGGAATATATCCAGGAACATATAGAATGATCGCTATCCTTCTTTCAGGGATATTTTGTGGCATTTCGGGATTTTTTATATCTGTTCCCCTTTCCTCTTTTATTCAAAATATGTCAGGGGGAAGGGGTTGGCTTGCCATAGTAGCCATTTTTCTTGGGGGAAGAAGGGTTTTTGGCGTTTTTATCTCATCTTTGTTTATAGGGGTAATATTTGTCTTTTCTCATTTTTTACAGATAGTTTCAGGAGTTGATCCAGAACTTTCTATGGTTTTTCCATATCTTGCATCTTTGCTGTTTTTGATATTCTATAGAAGGAGGTAAGGTCTTGTGAGCATTCTTAATCTTATCAAAGAGAAGTATTCCCAACTTACAAAAAAGGAAAAGATCGTAGCACAATTTATTGTGGATAACCCACAGGATGCCTTAAGCATCTCTGTTCAGGAGCTTGCCCAAAAGTGTAGTGTAAGCCCATCTACAATAGTAAAGTTTTCAAAGACACTTGGATTTGAAGGCATAAAAGATATGAAAATACACCTGGCACGGGATATAACTACTCTTACATCAGAACTTTTAGAAGAGGAGAAATTTAAATCAGAGCCAGAGGTTTTTAGTTATCTCAAAGAGATTACAATAGAATCAATAGAAGAGGCCTATAAAAATCTAAATTATAGCTGTATAAAGAAGACCGCAGAAGTACTTTTACATGCAGAGGGGGTTGATATTTATGCCTTTGGATTTGACTATATTGCAGGGCATGACCTATATATGAAGTTAAAGCAATTAGGAATAAGGGCCAATATATATCTTAATCCTGTTTTTCAGTCCCTATCTGCTATAAACCTTACCCCAGAGGATGTGGCAATATGTATATCTCAAAGTGGTAGTACAAAGGATACTATTGATTCTATAAAGTTTGCAAAACAGAATGGGGCCACAACTATTGCTATAACTACAGAAGGTTCACCTCTCTCTAGGGAAGCAGATATCACAGTATATTCCTATTTCTATAAGACGATTCTTCCTGAAGGTACTATTGTATCGAGAAATGTGGAGCTTTTTATAATAGATCTTATCTTTTTAGAGCTGTCTTTATTGGATAAAAAGAGATTTAAAAAGGCATATGAAAAGTTTAATGAAGTCCTAAAGACAAAGATGTTAGAAAAATGGTAGAAAAATTTTATATTTTAGCAGTTGACTTAGGAACAACTAAAATAAAGCTTGCAATATTTGATATAGAGGGAAATCTTATAGATTACACCTTTTCAGAGTATCCTATTGTAATGAAACAACAAGGGTGGGCAGAACAACATCCTTCTCTATGGGTAGATGGTTTTAAAAAAGGGATAGAGAGATTGAAAAGGCGTGGAAGATTGAAATTTATAAGAGCTATAACAGTAATAGGACAGGCTCCAACAGTAGTTTTTTTAGGGAAAGATGGAAAGGTATTGCGAAATGCTATTTTGTGGCTTGACAATAGGGCAGAGATGGAGAGAGATACCCTTTTGAGTGTCGGATTGCCCTTTGATCCAAGGTATCAGTCTCTCGCCCACATCCTCTGGGTTTATCACAATGAAAAAGATATATATGAACATACACAATATTTTTTACAACCCTATGATTTTTTGAATTTTTATCTTACTGGAGAGATTACATCCTCTGGGATACCGATGAGAGATTACATGCCTTGGTCAAAAGATGATGCGAAAAGACTCGGTCTTTCCCCTTACAAGTTTTTGGATATATCTCCTATTGGGACCCCTGTAGGCAGGCTAAAGAGATCCCTTGCTAAAGAGTGGGGGATAGAATATGAGGTAAATATTATTGCAGGAGGAATAGACTTTATAGGGGCATTAGTAGGGACTGCTACACTCTCTCCGGGTATGCTTTGTGATCGAGGAGGAGGGTCAGAAGGTATTACACTTTGTAGTAGAAAACCCCTTCCTCCTGGGGAAAGAAGAATTTCTGGGGTGCCATTTTTTATTCCTGGACTATGGAAGATAAGTGGTATTACAAATACTTCAGGAAAGGCTGTGGATTGGATCAAAGATGTATTTTCTATAAAAAGTTACCAGGAGCTTATAAGTCATGCCAAAAAGTCTCCTTATGGTAGCAAGGGGCTAATTTTTTTACCTTATCTTTCTGGGGAGAGGAGCCCACATTGGGATCCATATGCAAAGGGTCTCTTTTTTGGTCTTACCCTTTCCCATACAAGGGAAGACATGATCCGTGCTGTCATGGAAGGGGTTGTATATTCCATTAGAGATATATATGAGATAATAATCTCTTTGGATATAGAGATTTCACACTTTAGAACTACAGGCGGTCTTTCCAAGAGCGATTTCTTTAATCAGCTTAAGGCAGATATACTTGGAATACCCATAGAGGTTCCTTATATAAGTGATAGCGAGCTTTTGGGTGCAGCGGTAATAGGGGGAGTAGGCCTTGGTGTATATAAAGACCTTGTAGAGGGTGCTATGAAGATGTATCGTTTTCGTCGCATTCTTTATCCTAATGAAGAGAGGAAAAAGGTTTATGATGAACTTTTCAATATCTATAAAGGACTTTATCCTTCTCTTTTTCCCAAATTTAGATATAACTTTTCACAGTAATAAAGATATAGACAATAAGCAGGATAAAACCAAAACCCCGTCCAAATTTTTCCTTAGCTTTTAAGGCCCCTACGCTAAATATACCTAGTACTAATAACATAACAGGAAAGTAAAATGTGAAAAAATCTTTGGTTACTTCAATGCCTTTCCGGGAAAATGTAGATGATATGCCTATTACAAATAAAATATTTAAAATATTTGCCCCTGTAATATTCCCTATTGCAAGTTCTCCATGTCCTTTTAAAGATGCAGTCACAGATGTGACAAGCTCTGGTAGAGATGTCCCAAATGCTACAAGAGTTGCAGCTATCACACTATTTGAGACCCCTAATTTTGAGGCTGTAATTTGCACAGTAGGTAGGAGCAATTTAGATGATACAATAACTATTATAATCCCTACTATAAGTTTTGCAAAAATAATATTATGATGTCCTACGTTTTTCTCTGCATCATCGGGGATAATGGCTTCCGCCCTATCCCTTCTTATCCATTTTATAGAAAGGAATATATAACCCACAAGGAGAATTAATAAAAATAGACCTTCACCCCTTGAGATATTCCCTTTAATCTCTTTTGAACCGTTAAAAATAGTGTAAGATATGGAAAACAAGATAATAATTATAGCTGCACCTAACTGAAGAAATGTCTGTTTTTTTATTTGATTTTTTTGAATGGCAAGGGGAGAAATAATTGCAGCTATCCCTATTATAAGTGCAGTGTTACATATAACAGAACCTATTGCATTCCCAAGTGCTACCTGTGAATCACCCGAAAGAGATGCTACAAGGGATACAGAAAGTTCGGGAAGAGTTGTACCCAAGCTTACTATGGTTGCACCTATTACCATTTTCGAGATATGAAACTCTTCAGATAGGGCAACTGCCCCATCTACGAAAAAATCTGCACCCTTACTCAGTATATACAAAAAAAGTATAATACCAAAAAAGAGAAACGGTAGGGATAACCCCCCTAAAAAGTGTCTATATAGTTCTTCCATTTTTTTCTCCTAAAGTGTAAGTGTCATACCATCATAAGAGATAGTTATACCTATTTTTTCAAACTTTTCCACTATCATATCATATGGGGGAGAGTAATGGGTAAAGTGTGAAAGTACAAAATAGGCATCTTTCTTTAAGAAACCCTCCTCTTTGAAAAAATGATATAGATTTATATTATCTTCGAAATTCATATGTCCTTTTATAACCTGTTCCCTGGGCAAATCTCCCCCTGTTGCCTCAACTACTACAAGGTCAAATTTTATCTTATTATACCCTATATATGCTATTGTATCTGGAAGTGGCCAATCAGAGTCAAGGGCGTATAGTATACTTTTATCTCCAATTTGAAAGATAAAATTAAAAGGATATAGATCCCCTAAAAAGTGATTACCAAGTACAGGAATAACACTTCTTTTTTCATCTATTAATACCTTTTCATATGGCATAAGTGGGATAAATTTTATTCTATAAGGTTCTATCTCTTGATATAAGAAGCTCTTTTTTATCCTCTCTATAATGGGGACTGTCCCATAGACAGAGAGGATAGGGATGGGGGTCTTATTTGAAAAATACCTATCTGTTGTATCTTTTACATATGCCTTTGAATATCTCCATCTTATAAGAGATGGGTAAAAGTGGTCCTCGTGAGAGTGTGTAAAAAACATATGCTTTATATGGGGTAAGTGTACGCCATATGCCAATGCCTGTGCATGAAGTGTAGGGGGAAAATCTATAAGAATGTCAGGTTCTATGTGTAAAGATGAACTAAATCTTATATTTTTTCCTCCATGTTTCCGTGCATATTTACAATATTCGCACTCACACCAAAGAGATGGATAATTTTCTGCACCAGATGTACCTAAAAACACGATCTTCATTCCCTCTCCACCTTCCA
>CAYWXH010000072.1:0-8868 GCA_964462295.1 uncultured Atribacterota bacterium | reverse complement strand
CCTCGCAATGACAGTTGGAAGATGTGTGGTTCTCAGGGGGCACAGACTCCTCGCAATGACGGTTGGGGATGCCCTCCTCACAAATGACATGGGCAATAACCCCTTATATAACTCTTAGATAGCATCTATATTTTTAGATAAAGGAAAAAACAGTAATAATGAGGGCCCTTCTCTTTTTCAAAAAATTTTTTAAAAAATTTTTCTTTTGGGTTGATTTTTTGAGTAAAATGTGGTATGTTTATATATATGCCATCGATAGCAATTTGCTATTCTTGGTAAAAAAATTTAAAAAGGAGGGTGTGTATATGCAAAGAAAAGTTTTTCTCTTAATGTTTTTAGGTATTTTTTTGACACTTTTATTAGGTAGTACCACCTTGGCGTTTGGAAAGGAGACGCTTGTATTTTCTTCTCGTCTTTGGAGTGTCCCTACAGAACAAGAATTTATTATTAACAATGTTATTAAACCTTTTGAAAAAGAGTATAATTGTAAGGTAAATTTCCAGATTTTAGATGATAAAAAATTGCTTGAGAGGGCAGAGGTTCAGCAAAAGACCCATCATGTTACCACAGATATAGTTTGCGCATATGTATCCAATATGCCAGAGTGGATTGAGAAAGGGTATGTAGAAGACCTCACCCCATATGTAGAAAAATGGACAGATAGGCATTTTAGTAAGGCATTCTCTTATGGTACAAATTACAATGGGAAACAATATTTTATACCTGTTGGTGCAGATGTATATCTTCTAATCGCTAATAAAAAGGCATTAAAGTACCTACCTAAAGGTGCAGATATTGATAATCTTACATGGGAACAATTTGTAGAATGGTCTAATGCAACGAGAAAAGGAGAAGGGGTAGGAAAGACCGTTGTGACAGGTGTCCCTATGAAGTCCTTTGTATATCAGTTTGGTGCAATCTCTCTATCTTATGGTGCAGGCTTCCCTGAAATGGTAACGCCTGGGGCACTTAAGGCTTGGGAACTTCTTGTTAAGATGAAGGATGATTTTATACCTTCAGTATTAAATGTTGATAACTGCATATCACCCATGAAGAGAGAAGAGGCATGGTTAAGTTGGATGCACTGTGCTCGTGTAGGACAGGTTTATGGTTCCAATGAGACTAAATTTGTTGTGGCACCTGTTCCAAAGGGACCTGCAGGAAGGGGAAGTATAGCAGGAGTAAGCGGATTTGGAATCATGAAAAATGCACCCCATAAAGAACTTGCTATAAAATTCCTTGAATATCTTACAAGACCTGACATGCAAGTTAAGATTTCCAAAGGTACCGGTGGATTTATCCCTCCTGTAGCTGAAGCTGTAAAATACTTAGGTGATGACCCCGAAGATGAGGTAATAGCAAAGGCTGTAGCAGTACTTAACAATGGCAGAGTTTCTGGTGTTCCAGGGCAGAAATTCCAGGATTGGGGTGCAGTAAAGAAGGTATATGATGATGTATTTGTAAAAATGGTATTAAAAGGAAATGGCAAAGTTGATATGAATATTTTAAATGAAGCAAAGAAAAAGTTAGATGCCCTAAGAAAATAATAACAAGTTAGATTAAGAGGGGAGAGGTGTGAGATCTTCTCCCCTCTTAATCTAAAATAGGGGGTGAGGGAGATAAATTTGAAACTTAAAAAAAAGTGGATACCCTATATTCTTATAGCGCCTACTATTCTTTATTACTTTTTCTTTTGGTTAAGTCCTGTTATCTCCGCTATATATAATAGCTTCAGAAATCCAAAAGGTGGTTTTACTTTTAATAACTATATTGAAGTATTTACACATACCTCCTTTGGCCTTGCATTTAGAAATACTGCCTTTATAGCATTGGTATCGGTTTTTATAGAATTTATAATAGCATTGGCGTTAGCACTTCTTATAAATAAAAAATTTAAAGGTTCAGGTATCTTTTTGTTTTTGGCGATGATACCTATGGCTCTTCCTGCCGTTGGGGCTGCAGCTATCTGGAAGACAGGACTTACCACAAATGGATGGATGAATAGCCTGCTTTACTATCTTGGGTTTTTAGAAAAAGGTGCACGTATTCATTTTCTAAATGGTTCTACCTTTTCTGTTATGTGGCTTATTATTTTTGTAGATGCATGGCAAGTTATCCCTTCCATGATGATTATTCTCCTTGCAGGTCTTCAAAATCTTTCTAAAGAGGCACAAGAGGCAGGTTATGTCTTTGGGGCAAACAGGTTTAGGACACTTATGGATATAACTATTCCTATGCTGAAACCTACTATAGTAACAGCAGTTATATTGAGGCTTATCTCTGCTATTCAGATATGGCTTATAGTGGTCTTATTGTTTGGATTTGACAGGATACCCCTTTTGCTTGAAAGGGTGGTCTATTATAAAGAAGAGGTATCCCGTCTTGAAAATAGCTATCAGATTGCATCCACCTATGCGGTTATAGTTGCAGTAATTGTTACTACTGCAGCTGTGTTGTATCTTAAGCTCTCTGGCGCTTTTGAGAAGTATGAGGAAGTAGGTGAATAATATGGATAAGAGATTTGTAACCAAACTTATAAGAAAAACTATTTTCTATATACTTATCACAGGTATTGCCCTTACCATTATCACACCTATCTATTTTCTTGTTTCTCTTTCTCTTCTTTCCTCAAGGGAGGCATATCAATACCCTCTACCCCTTGTTCCTGCCCTTTCTTCAAAGTTTAAGATAGAAAAGGGGAGAAAAGGGTATTTGTTGTCTATATACGATCCCCGACTAGGGGGATATGATACTGTAATTGATACAAAACATATTGACAAAATAGTAAGATATATGAGAACAGAGCTTAATATAATTACAACAGAGAAGAAGATAAAATCTTATATAGATAACTTAAAGACAAGAAAAGAGGTTTATTTTAAGTTACGGAAGAGTATCTTTAACAATTACATAACATTCTTTCAAGTAACAAGAGATGCAGTCCCTGCCCTTATTCGAAGTCTTGAGATAGCAGGCCTTACTATTTTAATATCTCTTACTATTGGAGGGATGGGGGGATATGCCTTCGCAAGGTATATGTTTCGTGGTAAAAATCTCCTCAAGATAAGTGTACTTTTTGTAAGGGTTTTTCCCGCTGTTGCTATAGCCATGCCTATGGTTGTAATCCTTGCGCGTATAGGTTTTTACGATAGACCCATAGGTCTATCCCTTGTTTATTCAGTAGGTTCTATTGCACTTACTATTTGGATTACGGCAAGCATTTTTATGGGCATATCTACAGAGCTTGAAGAGGCAGCCTATGTTTTTGGTGCAACGAGATTAAGAACATTTTTAAATATAACACTCCCCCTTGCATTACCAGGGCTTGCTGCATGTGCCATGTATGCCTTTATTGGTGCGTGGAATGAAACAGTTTCTGCACTTATTCTTACTCAGTTTAACCCCACCTTTTCAGTCGTTGTATACCAGAGTTTAATAGGTGCAAGTGGGCAGGTAAATCTTACTGCTGCGGGTGGTATATCTATGGCTATTCCTATGGTTATTTTTACACTTTTTATAAGGAGATATATCAATCAGATGTGGGGAGGAGTTCAAGTTTAGAAGATAAGGAGAGGTCATATGGCTAACCTGAGATTGGAACATGTATATAAAAGATATGGAAGAAATGTTTGGGCAGTAAAAGATATAAATCTTAAGATAGATGATGGGGAGTTTTTGGTATTACTAGGGCCTTCTGGATGTGGGAAAACTACTACTTTACGTATGATTGCAGGATTGGAAGAAGTTACAAGGGGTAATATTATAATGGATGAAAGGGATATAACTACTCTTCCTCCTTGGAAGAGAAATATGAGTATGATCTTTCAAAGCTATGCAGTCTGGCCACATATGACAGTTTATCAGAATATAGCCTATGCCTTGAGGCTGAAAAGACTATCCACTTCTGAGATAGACAAAACGGTAAGAGAAGTGGCTCAAATGACTGATATAACAGACTATCTTGATCGCTTCCCAAATCAACTTTCAGGAGGGCAGAGACAGCGTGTCGCAGTAGCGAGGGCGGTTGCTGTAAAACCAAAAATATTTCTAATGGATGAACCCCTTTCTAACCTTGATGCAAAACTTAGGGTTTCCATGAGAACAGAATTGAAGTCGATACATGTAAGGACCAAAGCTACTACTATCTTTGTTACACATGACCAATCTGAGGCAATGAGTCTTGCAGATAGAATTGTAATAATGAAAGATGGAGAAATTGTTCAGATAGGGACCCCATGGGATGTTTATCATGACTCTGCCAATATGTTTGTTGCCAATTTTATAGGTACACCCCCTACCAATTTTATAAAAGTGAGGATTGGCATGGAAGATGATAAGCTTTACCTTATAAATCCCGAATTTAAAGTACTATTAGATGATTCTTTCAAAAAACGCCTAGCCTCCTATAATGGAAGTGAAGTTGTATTAGGTGTAAGACCTGAAAATATCACTGTTTTTCCAAAAGAGGAGCCCCTTTTGACCCTGGAGTGTCTTCTCATAGAACCTCAAGGTTCTCACAATATAATTGTATCTAAGTTAAATGATAAAATAATAAAGATTGTAGTTCCAAGTGAAGTCATAGTAAAGCCTGGTGAAAAATTCCCGATAGCTTTTAAGAAAAACAGTCTTTTGCTTTTTGACCCACAGACCGAACTTAGGATATAGGGAGGAAAAACAATATGAATATAGCCCTTTCTCATTATAGAACAGGCGAGACAGATGGAGTTTCTTTGGAAATGGAGAAATGGAAGAAGGTATTGGAAGATATGGGGCATAGGGTTGTTTTTATCTCTGGTAGCACATCTCTTCCTTATAATATAACCTTAAAGGAGCTTGATTATAGGGATCCTGAGGACCTTTTAATAGAAAAAAATGCTTATGTAAAACTAAAAGAATTCAAAAATGAAAATGAGCTTGTAGATGCTATAAAAAATAGGGCAGACAAGATAAAAAAGAGATTAAAAGATGTAATATTGGAAAATAAAATCGATCTTATTATCCCAAACAATATACTTTCTATAGGTAGAAGTATTCCTACAGCTATTGCTTTTACCGAAGTGATAAATGAACTTAAATTAAACACAATAGGTCATCATCATGATTTTTGGTGGGAAAGGGAAAGTTTTTCCCATCCTACCTGTGATTTTGTAAGAGATGCCCTCCTTACCTATTACCCCCCTAATATTTCATGGATGAAACATGTAGTTATAAACACCCCTGCCAAGAGGGAGCTTAAAAAGAGAAGGGGAATTGATTCTTTTGTTATCCCAAATGTATTTGATTTTTCTGCACCACTTTGGGATATAGATGACTATAATAAAGATTTTAGAGAGGTATTAGGGATAAAGAAAAATGATATAATAATGCTTCAAGCTACTCGAGTGACAAATAGAAAGGCAATAGAACTTGCAATAGATGTAATTGGAGAGATAAACAGTCAAAGGCATCTTTTGGAAGGAAAAAGACTTTACAATGGAGAGATATTTACAAGTGAGAGCAAGATTATTCATCTTCTTGTGGGCATGATAGAGGGGACAAAAGATTATGTCAAGAAGCTATTAAAAAGGGCAAAAGAAAAAAGAGTGGACCTTGTATTAGCTAATGAATACGTAGATCACTCCAGAGGGATAAAAAATGGGCACAAGGTTTATTCATTATGGGATACCTATGTATTTTCAGATATAATTACATATCCAAGTATATATGAGGGGTGGGGGAACCAATTTTTGGAAGGGGTATTTGCAAAAAGACCCATGATAGTATTTGAGTATAGTGTATATGAAGAAGATATAAAACCCAAAGGTTTTAAAGTGATTTCCTTGGGTAATAGATATACCATTTCCGAGGATGGACTTGCCGAGATAAGAAGTGATGTGGTAAAATATGCAGCGAGAGAAAGCATAAGGGTCCTTTTAGATAGAGAGTATAGAAGGGAAATGGTGGAAGAAAATTTTGCTATTGGAAAGAAATATTTCTCATATGATAGTCTTCAGAGGTATTTAAGAGAAATTATATAGGTGAAAATGAAAAAAGATTTGAAAAAATATACCATAAAGGACATTGCAAGTATTGCCGGAGTCTCTCCTCGTACTGTATCACGTGTGTTAAATGAAGAAGAGAATGTTCATCCTAAAACGAGAAATCGAGTATTGGAGATAATAAAGAATACAGGATATGAAGTAAATATAATAGCAAGGTCTCTACGAAAAAAACAGACAGGGATTATTATAGTTTTTGTAGGTGAAAGTACTATAAACTATGTAGGAAATTTCCATAATTCTGTCATAAGATATATAGATGTAGAGGCAAATAGGCTAGGTTATAAAGTTATTATTTCCAGATCTTCTGCATATAAGATAGAAAAAGATAGACATGATGGATTTTATCTTTTAAAAAATAGGCTTGCAGATGGTGCTGTATTGTTTGATACCCGCGATAAAGACCCGCGTATAGAGTATCTTGTTACAGAAAATATTCCATTTGTAATAATAGGAAAAGACCCTATCTATAAAAATACCTCTTATGTAAATCTTGATAATGTAAAAGCAGGTTATATAGGGGCCAAATATCTTATTAAAAAAGGATATGATTCTATAGTGTTTTTTCTTGGAAACAAAGACTTTACTGTTAATCATGATAGGGCAGAGGGGTTTCTCAGTGCATGTATAGAATCTAATATTGGTAGATTTTCTATTGAATATGGTGTAATAAATGCAAAAATAGCATATAAGAGAACAAAAGAGTTATTAAAACAGGCTAAGTTTCCAAGGGCTATATTTATATCTGGAGATGAAAGGGCAACGGGGGTGTATCATGCTATATACGAAAAGTCGCTTAAAATTCCTGAGGATATGGCTGTTTTAAGTATAGATAATATACCTATTTCAGAATATTTTTTCCCCCCTCTTACTACAATAGACCAATCTGTGGATAAAATGGCCTTTCATGCCATCAAAATACTTGATAATGCCTTAAAAAATCCTGATCATAGAGAATTTAAGAGGATTATTTTACCCCCGAAATTAATTATTCGAGGGTCTGCGTAGAGTTTCAATAAAATATTAGGAGGTAGATATGTCTTTTGATATGTTGGTAAAACTTTATGAACTTCCTTCAAAAATAGAAGGTCTTGAAGAACTTGAAAGTAAAGGTATTTTCATAAGAAGGCCCCTTGCCCTTGATAAAAGTAGAATACTTAAGTATATAGCTAATAACTTTTATGAAAATTGGGTCAATGAGTGTGATGTGGCATTTTCAAGGGACCCTATATCCTGTTTTATTGCTACAAAAGGGGATGAGGTAGTGGGATTTTCTGTATACAATGCTACTTATAAGGCTTTTTTTGGCCCTACAGGAGTTTCAGAAAAGTACAGAGGATTGGGAATAGGAAGGGTTTTATTGCTTCGAGCGCTTTTTGCCATGCGAGAAGAAGGGTATGGTTATGCAATAATTGGCTGGGTAGATAGTGCAAAAGAGTTTTATGAGAAAGTTGTTGGAGCTATACCTATTCCAGATTCTTTTCCAGGTATATACAAAAATATGATTTCATTAAAATAAAAAGATGATATATCTCTTATTTGTTATACACCTACATAGAAAAAAACAGAGGGCTTTATGGTGGTATTATCTTGATTAGAATTATAGGGGGATTATAAAATGTACGAAAAGTGGAACAAGGTGTATATTGTAGGGGCGGGACCAGGAGACCCTGAATTACTTACTGTTAAGGCAGATAAAATCATAAGAGAGGCAGATGTTATAATATATGCCAATTCACTTATAACAGATGAGATTGTAAATTTAAATAAATATGCAAAAAAGATAGAAAGTTACGGTCTTACCCTTGAGGAGATTGTAGCTTACATAAAAGAGAATTTTCCCCACAAAAAGGTTGTGAGAATACATTCAGGGGACCCTTCTATATATAGTTCTATATTTGAAGAAACAGAAAAGATGAAAGAGCTTGGAATCCCTTTTGAGGTTGTACCTGGGGTTAGCTCCTTTCTTGCCGCATCTGCAAGGATTGCAAAAGAATATACCCTTCCCGGTGTAAGCCAAACGCTTATTCTTACACGAGTTGAAGGTAAAACCCCTGTACCTGAAAGAGAGAAATTAGTATCACTTGCAAAACATAAGACTTCTATGGTTTTATTTTTATCTGTAGGGCATATAGATGAGGTGGAGAAAGATTTACTTACTTCTTATCCTCCTGATACCCCTGTAGTTATTGCATATAAGGTTTCAAGACCTGATGAAAAAATCGTAAAAACAAGACTTTCTAGACTCTCAAATACTGTAAAGAGAGAGGGTATAGAACGTACCGCGCTTATCTTGATAGGAGAGTTCCTTGAACCGCCTTCTTATGTATGGTCATATCTTTATAATAAAAAGGATATCTGATATAGTACTTAATGGGCTTAAATAGGCTATAGTACAATATATATAGTAAAAGCTTTAAAAGGAAAAAGCAGGAATATTTTTCTCAAAATAAAAGATAGACAGATATTGTAATATTTGTAATAAAAATCAAACCCTGGTTTTCTCGATTCTATAAAGAGAAAATACTTTTCTGATTTTACATGGGAGCATCCCCCTTACTTTTTGCCATTGCGAACACTCGCTCTTTCCCTTCCCTGTCATTGCGAGCCCTTCCCCACTTCCTGTCATTGCGAGCCCCCGCAAGGGGCCGTGGGAATCTGCGTTCCCCCAAGTCTTGTCATTGCGAGGCCCCGCAAGGGGCCGAAGCAATCTCTCTTTTGTGGGACCCAATACACCTTGGGCACTAGAGATTGCTTCGTCGCCCAAAATACGGGCTCCTCGCAATGACATTGTGGGAAAGGGCGTCCATTTGGAATTGTCATTGCGAGG
>CAYWXH010000071.1:0-8972 GCA_964462295.1 uncultured Atribacterota bacterium | reverse complement strand
CAGTGGGTGGTCTTCCCCCAACTGTCATTGCGAGGAGCCCGCATTTTGGGCGACGCGGCAATCTCTGGTACCGAAAGACCATACGAACGGGAATAAGGGACCCCAAAAGAGAGATTGCCACGGCCCTTTCAGGGCCTCGCAATGACAACACGTGGGGACCGCAGATTACCACGGGCCACTTCCGTGGCCCTCGCAATAACAAGGAAGGGAAAGAGCGGGGCCTCGCAATGGCAATAGAAAGGGTGGGTTTCCTAATACAAAAAGCGAAAGTGGCTTTTATAGTGACAAAAGGAGAAAAGTCTCTTAGTAATCATAAGTGGTCATTCCATTGGTGTTAAAATGCAATAAATAAACGATCTTTATAAAAAGAATAAAAATGATTTAAAATACCTTCCTTGACAGAATGTTAAAAAAAGTTTATACTATAATAAATTCTTTTAAAAGGAGGGAGCAATATGAAGAGATTTGGTATTTTATTGTTGATAGTTTTTCTTGTAAGTATGTTGACCCTAACTACCGGTTTTGCAAAGGTTAAGTATGTAGTTATATCCACAGGTTCTACAGGTGGAACTTTTTATCCTGTTGGAACTATAATTGCAAGTACCCTTAACAAGTACCTTAAAGATAGTGGTTATAAGTGGTCCGCACAGACATCTGGAGGAAGCCTTGAAAATCTTGAGATGTTGAGAAGGGGCGAAGTTCAGATGGCAATTGCAGGAAGTGCCCCTGCATCTTGGGCATATGCAGGTGTACAGAATTTCAAAGGAAAACCTGTTAAAAACATTAGATATGTAACCGCACTTTATTCTGAGATGACACAGGTAGTGTATAGAAAGGGAGTAGGAATAAATGGATGGAAAGACCTTAAAGGGAAGAGGGTCTCTGTAGGGCCTGCAGCAGGTTCTCATTTCTATATGAAGATCCTACTTAAGGCACTTGCAGGACTTACCTTTGATGATATTAAACCAGAATACATGGGTTATGGAGATGCAGTGCAGGCACTTCAAAATAGACTGATAGATGCTGCATACCTTGCAGCAGGGATACCTACCGCCGCAGTTTCCCAAGCCTTTGCAGGAAGAGTTCCTGTGGGTATCCTTGAGATTTCTGATGAAGAACTTGCAAAACTTCACAAGATGGCACCATTTTATGTCCGTGGCATTATACCAAAGGGTACATACCCCGGACAGGATAAAGATTTGAGGGTTGCTGCCAACCCATGTGCCCTTATTGTACAAAAAGACCTCCCCGCAGATATCGTATATAAAATGCTTGAGGCCATGTATATAAAAGGGCTTGATGATATGAAAAAACAGCACAATGCACTGAAGGAATTAAGTCTTGAACATGCAGTAAGAGTAGGTGGTGTACCATTCCATCCAGGTGCTGTAAAATTCTTCCAGGACCATGGAATAAAGGTTCCTCAGGATATGATTCCTCCAGAGATGAAATAGTTAACTGTTAAATCAAATGGTGTTAGGGGATCCCCTAACACCATTTTTTATTTTATAAAACAAAAGTCGGAGGAGAGAAGTATGGTAGAGAAGAAGGAAGATGTGGTACTTGAGGGAAATATCCGAAAGTTAAGTGGTAAAATTGGTATGTGGGCACTTATACTTTCTGTTTCTACTTCTTTGATTCATATATGGATGAATAGTTTCGGTCTTACGGTAGTTATAAAGAGAAATATAATACATATAGGGCTTTTAATGGCCCTTGCATTTTTATACTATCCTGCAACAAAGAGATCTCCAAAAAATAGACCCTCTGTTTTTGATTGGATTTTCTCGTTTTGGATGATAGGTATTGCTATATACTTTTACTTAAATTATGAAAGAATGGTAAGAGCACTTCTTACCCCCACTACTTTGGATTATATTTATGGAATTAGTCTCATGATATTGGTTGTTGAGGCATCTAGAAGGGTGGTTGGACTACCCCTTACACTATTTTCTGTATTTTTTCTGTTTTATGCCTATTTTGGTCCATATTTTCCTGAACCTTTTTCTCATCAAGGATACAACCTCAGAAGGATTATGATAAGGATGACTATGACCGATGAAGGCATACCGGGAATAGCAGTAATGGTATCATCTTCTTATGTATTTATGTTTGTGCTTTTCTCAAGTTTTTTAAAGGCAAGTGGTGCATCTAAGTTTTTCAATGATTTAGCAGCAGCTATTGCAGGTGATAAAAGGGGTGGTCCTGCAAAGATGGCTATAATAGCAAGTGCACTCACAGGGACAATAAGTGGAAGTTCCCAGGCCAATGTAGTAACAACAGGAAGTTTTACTATACCACTTATGAAAGAGACAGGCTACAAACCTTATTTTGCTGGGGCAGTTGAGGCCATATCTTCTACAGGGGGTATCCTTATGCCACCTATTATGGGCGCAGCTGCATTTATTATGAGTTCTTTTTTGGGTTTGCCATATCTTAAAATTATGTATGCAGGCTTTATACCTGCTGTACTTTACTACTTTACTCTTTATCATATGGTAGACCTTGGTGCAGTAAAATGGAATCTCTTAGGTGTTCCTAAAGATAGACTGCCGAAAGTAAAAGAGGTGATCAGAGAAAGGGGTCATATGGCTATCCCCCTTGTCTTTCTTATAGTTGTACTCATTATAGGTTTTAGCCCACTTATGAGTGCATTGGTAGGTCTTGTACTTATTATTATAGTAGGTGCCTTTAAAGAAAATACGAGGCTTTCTCTTAAGGACATAATAAATGCCTTAAATGAAGGGGCAATGGGTGCTATATCTATTGCTGTGGTATGTGCTATAGTGGGATATATAATAGGTGTTGTGGGCATGACAGGCCTAGGACAGGTTATTGGGCAAAACATAGTGGCATTTGCACATGGACATCTCTGGCTTACACTCATTATGTGTATGATAACAGCTATAGTTCTTGGCATGGGTCTACCTGCTGCGGCATGTTATATTATTACAGTTACCGTTGCAGCACCTGCCCTTATTATGATGGGGGTTAATCCTCTTGCTGCACACTTTTTTGCATTTTACTTTGGCACTATGTCTGCCGTTATACCCCCCGTAGCCCTTACTTCATATACAGCGGCAGCCATAGCAAAAGCACCACCTACAAAGGTAGCCTTAACAGGTTTTAGTATAGGTATTGCAGGGTTTCTTATTCCCTATTTTTATGTATACAATCCTGTATTATTACTTATAAACTTCTCATGGGGAACATTTATTTGGGCGGTATTTGGGGCACTTTTAGGACTTTATTCTATGGCTATTGCCATTATAGGCATACTTAAAAAGGGTATACCTACCTATGAGCGTATTCTTTTTGCCCTTGTTACTTTCCTTATGATTCCTAATAACCTTTATGCAAGGATTTTAGGAATTTTATTATTTGCTATTTTGTATTTTATAAATTCAAGGGGTGATTACAATGGAGCTTTCAGAGTTAAAAGAACAGATACTCAAAGAATTTGATAATATAAAGGATGAAGTAATTCAAATAGGTGATGATATTTTTTCCCATCCTGAGCTTGGGTTTAAAGAATTCCGTACTTCTAAGATTGTGAAAGAGTTTTTTGAAAAACATGGTATAACTTATGAAGATGGTCTTGCTTTGACAGGTGTAAAAGGTGAGATAAAATTTTCAGAGGATGGCCCAAATGTAGCTATATTTGGTGAACTAGATGCAGTAGTTAGTCCAGAGCACCCTCATAGGGATCCACATACAAATGCAGCACATGCATGTGGGCACAATTCTCAGATTGCAAATCTTCTTGCAGCAGCGGCTATACTCAATAATCCAATCTTTAAGAAACATCTAAAAGGTAAGGTTACTTTGTTTGCTGTTCCTGCAGAGGAGTATGTGGAGATAGGGTATAGGTTAAAGTTAAGAGAAGAAGGAAAGATAAAGTATCCCGGTGGTAAACAGGAGTTTATAAGATTAGGACTTTTGGATGATGTGGATATAGCAATGATGAATCATGCAAAGGATAATACCCCAGAGAGGATAGTGGGAGTAGGTGGCACAAGTAATGGATTTGTCGGCAAAAGGGTAGTTTTTTGGGGACGGGAGGCACATGCAGGAGATGCCCCTGAAAAGGGGATAAATGCTCTAAATGCTGCACAGGTTGCCCTAAATGCACTAAATAGTATAAGAGAGACGCTAAAGGATGAAAATCATATAAGGATACATCCTATTATCACAAAGGGTGGAGACCTTGTAAATATAATCCCTAGAGAGGTTATTATTGAATCTTATGTAAGAGGGGCAGGTATTGAAGCGATAGAGGATGCAAGCTCCAAATTTGATTGGGCTATGGCAGGTGGGGCGATTTCAATTGGTGCAGAGGTAGAGATAGAAAATATCCCAGGATATATGCCCTTATATAATGAGGAAAAATTGACCGAACTTTTTAGAAAAAATGCCATCTCTCTTGTAGGTGAAAAGAATGTATTTGAGATTGGCCATTTTAGTGCATCTACAGATATGGGAGATGTATCTGGTATTAAACCATCAATTCATCCTGTAGGAGGAGGGTATAGGGGTTCTGCACATACTAAAGATTTTGAGATTGTAGATAAAGAGATGGCATATATAGTCCCTGCCAAATTATATGTGCTTACGATAATAGACCTTTTATCTAATAATGCAAAAGAGGCAGAAAAGATAATAAAAAATTGGAAGCCAAAAATTTCAAAAGAGGATTATCTTAAAACCCTTGACTCATTTTTTGAAAAAAAGGTGGCAAAAAGAAGTGATTGTATATTTGGTAGATAAGGGCATTCGCCCTTATCTACATCCTTCTATCCTCTTTATATTTCTCATCATATTTTACAAAGTGTTTATACCTTCTTACAGCAGCCTCTACGAATGTGTTTATTACGCTCATAAGGTCACTTGTCTCGATCTCTTCTTTTAAGAGTTTCATAAGCTCATCGCCTAATTTTAAATGTCCCTGAGGGTCATCGGGGGTAAATTTTATATCTTCGAGAAGATCCCTCTCAATTTCTCCTTTTACCTCAAGGAGAAGCTCTCTTATAGTTCTCAAGGTAATCTCTCTTACATCACTTATTGTTTCTGCCTTGTTTATCTCATCGCGAAACTTTGAAAGATACTCCTTTTCCAGGTAGTTATAACTTTTCTTCATAAGATCAACCCCCTTTATGTAAGTTTTTCTATCCTTATTTTAACATAACTTTTCTGTTTTGTCTAATATGTTATAATATCTTTAAATCTCTATTTGGGGAGGTGTGATGTGGAAAGGAGTATTGCCGAGATTAATGAGAAGATAAAAAAGGGAGATGTGGTAGTAGTTACTGCATCTGAAGTAAAAGAGATGGTAAATGAGGAAGGAGTAGAAGAGGTATTTAGAAAGGTGGATGTGGTAACTACGGGAACCTTTGGCGCCATGTGCTCATCAGGTGCATTTATAAACCTCGGTCATGCAGACCCTCCTATAAGAATAACAGATGCATGGCTTGATGATGTATATGCATATTCTGGTCTTGCAGCTGTGGATCTATACATTGGGGCGACACAGGTATCTACTGTGGATAGCAAATTTGGTGGTGCCCATGTTATAGAAAAGTTAATAAAGGGAGAGAGGATAAGGCTTAAGGCTCAAAATCCCGGTACAGATTGTTATCCTAGGAAAGAGATCGAAACATGGATAGATAAAAATACAATAAACCAGGCATATCTTTATAACCCGAGGAATTGTTATCAAAATTATGCAGCTGCTACAAATAGTTCAGGTAGAATTCTTCATACATATATGGGAACACTTCTTCCTAATTATGGAAATGTTACATACTCTACATCTGGCGAAGTTTCTCCCCTTATGAATGACCCATATCTTGAGACAATTGGAATTGGAACCAGAATATTTTTTGGTGGTACTATGGGTTATATAGCATGGGAAGGTACACAATTTAACAAAAATGCAGAGAGAGACCCAAAGACAGGAATTCCACTTCCTACAGGTGCTACCTTGGCCCTTATAGGAAATCTAAAAGAGATGAGCCCTGAATTTGTAAAGCCTGCAGTTATAGAAGGGTATGGGATAAGCATGTATGTGGGTGTAGGTATACCCATTCCACTTCTTAATATTGATATTACAAAAAGGGTCGCTGTGAGAAATAGTGACATATATACATATATAGAAGATTATGGAGTTCAAAGGAGAGATAAACCAATAGTAAAAAAGGTCTCATATGAAGAATTACAAAGTGGAAAGGTAAAGATAGGGGAAAAGTATGTAAAATCTGCACCCCTTTCTTCTTTAAGGAAAGCAATAGAGATATCTAAGATTTTAAAGGGTTGGATAAAAGATGGACGCTTTCTCCTCTCTGAGAAGGTAGAGAATTTACCTATAGAGGGTAAGTATGAGTCTATGAATCAGGAGGCAAGTGATGAAAACTAAAAGAGTTTACCTCGAATTTCCCCCTGATGTTGCGGAAAAACCTGTAGTCTATCATCTCGTAAAGGATTATGACCTTATGATAAATATTCTAAAGGCAGAGATAACTCCAAAAGAAGAGGGTAGAATGCTTCTTGAGGTCTCAGGGGATAATGCAAAACTTATAAAAGGCCTTGAGATGATAAGAGAACTTGGGATAAGGGTAGGAAATGTTGAAGAGAAATTAAAAATAAATCACGAGAAGTGTATAGATTGTGGTTCATGTACAGCGGTATGTCTTCAAGGGGCACTTACACTCTCCAAAGATGATTATAGGCTTGTTTTTCAGCCGGAGAAGTGTACCATGTGTAAGTTATGTATCCCTGCATGCCCATTTGATTGTATAGAGATAGAGCTTTAGGGCTCTATCTCTTCAAGATATACCTCTTTTAGCTCATCAAGCCTTTCAAATCCTATATCTTTTAAAAATTTTTCAGTACTTCCAAATTCTTTCTCTATGTAGGAGAGGAGATTTTCAAGATTCTTAACATCTATGGATAGGACCAAATCAGGAAGAGGGGTAATTTTACTAAGTGCCTTTATGTAAAAGAATAGATTCTCCTCCAGATGGTCTTGGATCTTTTCATAGGCATTTAGTATATCCTGAAGAGATGCGCCAAGTACAAACTGAAAAAGTGCGGTAAATACCGCTGCCCTATCTTTTCCTGCTGTGCAATGTACAAGTGTAGGTCGTGGCCTATCTAATAGTGCATGGAAAAATTTACCTACCTTTTCTTTATTTTGTTTAAACATAGTAATATAGATTTCATCAAGATGATAACTATCCCAATCTACCTTTCTTAAAAAGATTTTAAGGGGGGTTACCCCTTTAAACTCTGCAGCCTCTACAGGTAGATGTGTAACTACTTCAGCTATGTATTTGTCGGGATATTTATACACATACCTTTTTTGTCTTAGGTCTACAATATGTTTTATAGGAATGGCCTCAAGCCTTTTTATCTCCTTTTCCGTTATCCTATTTAGGTCATTTGAACGAAAGATAAGACCCCTTTTTATCCTCTTGTTGCCATTTACAGTAAGACCCCCCATATCCTGAAGATATAGCTTTTTGTAATACATCTTTCTCCTTTTGCTACTCCTTTTATTTAAGTAATTTTAATTATATCCTAAAACTGTTCTTTATACAATAGGGAATTAAGGATTTGTGATATAATTAAGGAAAAATTAGTCTGGGGGATAATATGTACAAAATTAAAAATATAAAAGAAAAAGATGGTAAATATTGGATATCTTTTTATAATAATCCCCTTTATCCTGATGGAAAAGGGGGACAGCTTGGCGATAGGGGAAGTATAGATGGTATCCCTATATTAGAAATAAAGCAAGAAGATGGTGATATATGGGCGGTTTTAGAAAAGGAGCCCAAAGGTTTTGAATGCGAAATAGAAATTGATAAGAAGAGAAGAAAGGATATAGCGATACAGCATACAGCACAACATATACTCTCTGCCTCTTTTGTAAAAGTTGCAAATATTCAAACAGTAAGCTTTCATATGGGAGAGGAGTATTCCACCATTGACCTTGATATAGAGGGGATAGATGAAGGTATTGTGAGGGAAGTACTTTCTCTCTCTAATGAGACTATAAGGAGTTCTATTCCTGTGATAGAGAGATTTGTTACATATGATGAGGCAAAAGAGCTTACACTGAGGAGAAAACTATCTAATAAACTTGGCAAAGATGACAGGATTCGATTAATAGAGATTCCTGGTTTTGACCTTGCGGCATGTGGAGGATTCCATGTCAAAAATACAGGAGAGATAGGGATACTGTTTGTAAATCGCCAGGAAAAGATAAAGGGAAAACTTACAAGAATCTATTTTATAGCAGGTCCTCGAGTGGATAACTACCTATACTTTCTGAATAAAGTTACCAAAGAGTTATCTGAAATATTTAAGGTACCATATATGGAACTCCCAGATAAGGCAAAAAGGATCATAGAGGAGTTAAAGGAGGAGAGGGCAAGTATTTCAAAAATGGGAAGAGAACTTGCAGAGTATATAGCGAAAGAACTTCCATATAAGGAGATAGGCAGTTATAAGGTTAAATATTATGAAGGAGAGGAGCATATAATATCTTCACTTCCCAAAGTTATTACTTCTTGGGATGTACTTATTTTAAAAAATGAGAATAATTACTCTGTCTTTTCATCTTCTATCTCAGCAAAAGAAGTAATAAATGGTATAAGAAAAAAATATCCCAATATAAAGGGAGGGGGAGGTAAGAATCAGGGGAGATTTATGGGGGATGTCCCTATGTCTTCTGTGCTTTCTGTCCTTGAGGAAGTAATAGAGAGCACCTCACAATGAGATATTGGGTCTTATTGTGAGGGCCATGTGTTTCCCTGGGTTGTCATTGCAAGACCCATCAGGGTGTGTGGCAATCTGGGTCCCCCATGATTTGTCATTGCGAGCACCACTCCCTCTTTTTTGTCATTGCGAGGCCCCGTCAGGGGCCGTGGCAATCTCCTTCCCCTCTGTCATTGCGAGGCTCGTTTTGTGAG
>CAYWXH010000070.1:4568-9365 GCA_964462295.1 uncultured Atribacterota bacterium | reverse complement strand
ATTGCCACGCCTCCTGACGGGGTCGCGTAATGTTCCCCAACTGTCATTGCGAGGAGCCCGCATTTTGGGCGACGAAGCAATCTCCGTGCCCAAGATGCATTGGGAACCCCAAAAGAGAGATTGCTTCGGTTCACAAAACGAGCCTCGCAATGACAAACCATTGGGGGCCGCAGATTGCCACGGGCCACTTTGTGGTGCTCGCAATAACAGGGAAGGGAAAGAAAGGGGCCTCACAATAATGGCATCCAGTGGGCGGCCTCTACCCCACTGTCATTGCGAGGAAGGGCGTATTTTGCCCTGACGTGGCAATCTCTGGTACCCAAATATTTATATTTTTTCAACATATATACAAATATTTTTACCAATATGATATAATATAAATAGATACTGGAGGTGAAGCATTATGAAGTTTACATACTATATGCCTACAAAGATTTATTTCGGAAAAGAAAGTATTAAGAATTTAGGTACTGCTGCAGAGAATCTTGGAAAAAAGGCAATGATCGTAATAGGAAAATCTGGGGCCATGAGACGATATGGACAACTTGATAGAGTCACCAAAGAACTTGATTCAAAGGGAATAGAATATATTATATATGACAAAATCCTCCCTAACCCCCTTGATTCCGAAGTAAATGAAGCAGCAAAAATAGCAAAAGATGAGGAGATAGACTTTATCATTGGGCTTGGAGGGGGAAGTACCATAGATTCTGCAAAGGCAATAGCTATAACAGCAAAAGGAGACCTTCCCTTCTGGGAATATGTACATGGTGGAACAGGTGGAGGAAAAATACCTAAAGAGGCCCTTCCGCTTATAGCTATTCCCACTACATCAGGTACAGGCACAGAAGCAGATCCTTTTGCCGTTGTCACAAAAAAGGGGGCCAAGGAGAAAATTGGTATAGGATATGAGATAATTTATCCCAAATACTCTATAGTAGACCCTGAATTTACCCTATCTCTTCCCAAAGAACAGACAGCATTTACAGGTATGGATGCATTCTTTCATGCACTTGAATCATACCTTAATGTAGGGCATCAACCCACATCTGATCTTTTGGCACTTGAGGCAATGGAACTTATAAATATATACCTCCCTGTAGCAGTAAAGGATGGACAAAATTATGATGCAAGAGAGAAACTTGCCTGGGCAAGCACAGCAGCAGGGATTTGTGAAGCACTATCTGGATGTATAGCCCATCATTCACTAGAACATGCACTTTCTGCATTTTATCCTGAGATTCCCCATGGGCAAGGGCTTATAGCATTAGGACCTGCATTTTTTGAATACATTTCACCAGAGGTTGAGGCAAGACTTATAACTGTCTCAAAGATCTTAGGTGCAGGAAAAACAGCAATAGGCTTTGTGCATGCACTTGTTCGTCTTATTAAACTTTTAGACTTACCAAAGCTTAATCTTAAGGATCTAGGTGTAGAGAGGGAAAAGATCCCAGAAATGGCAGAAAATGCCTTCTACACTATGGGGAAATTGTTTGAAGTAACCCCTGTTAAACTTACCAAAGAAGATGTAATAAAGATTTATGAAAGGGCATATGATTACGACTTTTCATAAGTGAAAGGAGGTGGGGGGATGAATATACCCCACTATGTATCTGACCTAATAGAAAATTTAAATACCGGGATATTTTTTCTTGATAAGAATCTTAACATATTTTTTGCAAATCAGGCCTTTCTAAGTATGGTAGAGCTTGAAAGAGGAGAGATAGAAAGGATAAGGCCACATATCTTGGATATATTTCCAGAATTAGATGACGAAATGCTTGAGGAACAAAGAGAAGTTCTTACAGATAGAGGTATACTCAAACTTTTATTAGGCTATGAAGATACATCCTTTTATGGAATAGGCATCTTAAACCCCCATGGTCTATTTGGACTTATAAAGTCAGAGCTCTCCAGGGTGAGAAGGGGTCTTATAGAAATGGCTGTAGTCCTTATTACACTTGAGACAAAAGAGGATGAAGAGTGTAAAGAAGAGAGGTATAGATACCTTCATTTTGTCAAAGAAAATCTACAGTCTATCCTTCGAGAGACAGATATAGTAGATGAGGCAAGTTTTATAAAATACGGAGAGGGTGAAATTCTTATACTATTATTTATGGAAAATAAGAGTTTTGAAGGATTAAGAACTGTAGTTGATAGGATAAGAAGCGTAGCAGACAAAGAAGAAGGGTGTATTGAAGGTATAAGTATAGCAGCTACATTTGCAACCAAAGGGGATACATTTTCCACCCTCATGGAACGTGCAGCAAGTCTTTTGAAAGAGGCAAGACCCAATGGAAGTATTATAGATGTAGAGGAATAGGGAAACTCCCTATTCCTCATTTAATAGCCGTTTTTCACCAACTTCTAAAAGCACCCTTTCTATTATCTTATTAGAATACCATCTTCCCTTTCTTTGCATTTCATATAATAAGGGACCTATATTATTTATAAGTCTTCGTCTTTTTGCCTCTATAAGAATAGCAAGTGTTCCTATAGGAGTTAAGTCTAATGACTTTGCTATTTTATAAGCTAACCTATCATCTATCAATATAAAATCAGCCTTCATTTCAAGTCCACAGACTATAACCTCTGATTCTCCTTCTCCTAAGTCTCGAAGTAAGAGATCTTTTTTGATCTTATCTTTTACATGTATCCTTTTAAATATATCAAAATTATCTATTTCTTCATATCCATAATCCTTTTTAGCTCTTAATTCATAATACACTGCATCTGGAATATATATTATTCCAAAAATCTCTTTTAGAAGTTCTATTTTTCCTATAGAAGAAAGAGAGATAATAGGTGTAGTATTTGAAACTACGATCATTTTATACTACTTAACTTCTTACTGTCATTAATAATCTCAGATATTTCACCATCTGTATAGTCAAAAATAGCTTCCCCTTCTAAAGACAAACGATTAATAAAAGAAATTTCGTTATATCCAGAAAATTCGGCCGCCTTCCCTAAAGATAATTTTCCTTTTTTATACAAAATAAGGCCAACCCAAAATCTAATATCTTTTTTAAATTCAGCTTCAGATTCCTTCAAAGAAATTAAAATATCTTCTTCTATAGGAATAGTGATTTCTAACATTCTTCTCATTTTTTTCCTCAAGAGTTTTCTTAAGTTTAACCCCTTCAATAGAAAAAGTCAAGATTCCTCATCTAATAGCCGTTTTTCACCTTTTAGTTCTCTTATATGCGTAACATCTTGGGTTACCTCGAGGGTGCCAAAATACTCTCCATCTTCATCATATACAGGGAAATACCTGATGTATAAAAATTTACCATCATGGTTTATCCAAAAATCTGCACTCTTTCTCCGTTTTGCCCTAAAATCATCAAGTATCTTCTGTACTATATGTACACTCTTTGGTGGATGACACCTTTGTACCTTTCTCCCTATATCAAGTTTGGTACGAGGAAAAACCCTTCCCTCCCTTGGAAGGTTGAAATATGTAACTATATCATCTTTGTCCACAAAGGATACATCTACAGGGAGTGCATCCATTATCCTAAGAAGTGTCTCTAAATCTAGGTCTTCAAAAAGTTCAAGTGTATTTTCACTCATCTTCTATTACCTCCTTTGGTAATTCAAAATATCCAAGCTCATCAGATTCTTTCTGTATCTCCTCCCAATCTACATCTGATAGAAGATCTAGTGCTACATTGTAAAGGATCTCTTGTTCCTTTTGGGTGTGTTTTATAAATGTCTCAACAAGGTATATGAAATCTGCATTAGTAGCCCTTACAAACTCTTCATAAGGTATATTTGGGATCTCTTTCAGCCTTTTCTCAATCTTTGCCCTTCTCTCCTTCATCATGGAATGCTCTTCCCACATAATAGCAGGGGGTTCCTCCACTCCATATTTTTCTAAAACAGGAAACAGGGTATTTTCTTGTCTTATATCATGGTTTTCTGATGCCTTTAGCTTCTTCATGATATCATTTAGCTCTTCTATAAGCTCTTTAGCCTCATTATAATCCTTCTTTTTATCCAATTCTCTTGTAATTTCAAGACCCCTCTCAAACCAGAAAAGCATTGCATCATGGTCTTTTATAAGTCTCCATAATGGATGACCTTTTGAGACTTTTTTGCGAGAAGATGCGAGATTTTCCTTAAAAAGCTCCATATGTACATCACATGCTTTCATAAGATCGCTCATAGTATATCCTTCACGGGTAAGTTCTGCCTCAGCTGCTGCAATAAGTAAAGGATTGGCTTTTGAAACAAGCTCTTTAAACTCTTCTCTTACCTTTTCTACATCTTCACCTTCTTCGAAAAGCCGCTTCATGAGAGATTTTATCTTATCTTTTATATTTGTAAGTTCTCCCATGGTCTCTTCCCATTTCTTTTCCTTCTCTGGATCTTTTTCTCTCATCCCCTCTTCTATAATAGATACAAGTTTTTCAAATGGTATCCCTGTCCTCTTTGCCATTTTGGAAAGAGAGACATGAGGGGCCATAACTTGAACTATAAGGGGATTCTTTAAAAGTCTAAATCTCTTATCTTTCTCTACCAAAAAATCAATAATAGCTGGATTTTCCTTTATAACTTCAGATAGTTTTGTACTTTTTTTGTATTTCATGACCATCTCCTTTTAAAACTCTACTCTTTTACTAGAGTTTAACATATAACCCTTTCTTTGTCAAGGGTGAGTTAAATTTTTTATCAATTCTATATATTACAATATATTATCACATTAACACAAAATATATTTCTATTGGTAATTCTCCCCTTTTGTTATTGTGAACACCACCTCTCATCCTGTCATTACGAGGGTCACTCCCA
>CAYWXH010000070.1:0-4468 GCA_964462295.1 uncultured Atribacterota bacterium | reverse complement strand
TCATTGCGAGGAGTCTCCTCTTCCTCGTCATTGCGAGGGTCACGGAAGTGGCCCGTGGCAATCTGCGGTTCCTCATCGGTTGTCATTGCGAGGGGCTTGTCTTGTAGCCCCGAAGCAATCTGCGAGCCCCCGACAGTTGTCATTGCGAGCCTCCGTAAGGAGGCGTGGCAATCTCTCTTTTTGCATCCCTCAATACGCTTTGGTTACCGGAGATTGCTTCGTCGTGCCTTTGGCACTCCTCGCAATGACGTTGTGGGGAAGGCCGCCCTTCTGTGTATTGTCATTGCGAGGGGCTTGTTTTGTAGCCCCGAAGCAATCTCGTAGTTCGGTTCCCAAATACCAGAGATTGCTTCGTCGGAGCAAAAAGCGCTCCTCCTCGCAATGACGCTGGAGGCAAGGCCGCCTACTCCTCGTCATTGCGAGGCTCCGTCAGGGGCCGTGGCAATCTCGGTTTTACGACCCACAAATACCAACACTTTCTTGAAACTTAACTTATTATACTATCGTATATAAAATGAAAATATTTTTAGGGGGGATAAAAATGAAACATTTAGGCCTTTTTCTTATGGGTTTCCTTTTTTTGATTTCTCTTATGGGTGTAGAATGTGCCATTAATATCCCAGAGATTCCATACACTCCATCTATACCTCTACCATCATCTCCAACACCTACCCCTACAAATACACCATGTATAAACTGTGCTAATCCAGTTCCACATACCTTTGCTGTTACAAGTTATGAAGATCCATTTGGCCAAGACCCAACAAGTGATGGATACATAAATGCAAAAGAAAAGGAAAATGGATTTACCATAAACGGGCAATCACCTCCAGGCACAACTGTATATGTAAATCTTATATACAAAAACACAACAAGTTATCATGTGGGAAGTGTTTCTCCTAATTCGTTTGGCCACTGGGAAATAACTGTTACACCTGATAAGTGGGGCCCTGACGGGCAGTATAAGATAGTATGTACAAATAGCGATAGCTCCTTTAACCCAATAGAGAAAGAGGTGGTACTTGATACTGTCCCACCCGCGATTTCCGCATCCGCCGCATATGCAAAATCTATTCTACATTATGGATTTACCGTCACACAAGAGGCAGAACATATAAGTTATATATTAACAATAGGAGAGCTTATAACCTCGAGTTGGGAGGTATATGTAAAAGTAGGAAGTGGGATAACAATCACACAAAATGGAAATTATGTAGACACATACTACTTTGAAGATGGGGACTATACTATTATAAATGGGGTTATCCCCGGTGTAAAAATAAAGATCGACAATAGTATTTCACAAGATGAAACCCTTGCCTTTGATACAGTAGAGCCCACATGGGGACCAGGCTTCTTTAGTATTAACTTTTCAGAAGATGTGAAGGTAGAGAGTATTCCTATAGAATCATCAAGTGTCAATAACCCCACAAATTGTATCCTTACCCTTACATGGGAAGGTGATAATTTTGCAGGTCTTATAATCATAGGTGGGGCGCATGCCGCATTTTCAGGAACTGCACAGAGTGCAGGCTATACAAATTATGTAAGATACCAAGCAGGTCCAAGAGCTATGGATGATAGGGAAGGATACGGATATCAAGTAAAACTAATGGAAATCGAAGACTTAGCAGGAAATGTAACCACATATACGGAAGACAGAGGGACTGTAATGAAGTATGCTCTCTGGTAGGATATTTGGTAGGGGCTATACCGCTCCTACCCTTGTCATTGGTAGGTGTGCTATGTTTAGATACCAGACATTTTCTCCTCGTGTCTTCAACGCCTTTTACTTAACGAGGACAACAAATAAATTTATATTCATATTAGGAGATATTTGTATAATATGGTAAAATAGAAATAGAACAAAAAGGGAGGGTATGCAAAAATGAAGATGATGGGGATTGTAGGACTACCACTTGCAGGAAAAAAGACGCTCTTTAAGATCCTTTCAAATGGTGGGAAAAACATTATAAAGAGGAAATCGGGAGAGATTGCTATAGCAAAAGTATATGATGAGAGAATAGATAAGCTCTCCTCTATATACGAACCAAAGAGGACTATCTATGCAGATATGGAGTTTGTCCTTGCACCTTCTATAGAGAAAGACAAAAAGGGAAATGCATTAGGAGAACTTCAAAAAGTCGACGGTATCTTTATTGTGATAAAAGGCTTTTCTTTGTATCCCGGAGAAAATGAAGACCCAAAGAAGGACTTTGATTATGTATATTCAGAGCTTATTTTCTTTGATCTTGACATGGTAGAACGTGCTATAGAACGCTTGGAAAAGATGGTAAACAAAGTAAAAGACCCAGAACTTCCCCGAAAATTAAAAGTCCTTAAAAAATGTAAGGCCTATCTCGAAAAAGAAAAACCCCTAAATCTTTTAGACCTCTCCCATGATGAAAAAGAACTTATAAGAGACCTTGGCCTCCTTACTTTAAAACCTATGATGGTTCTTCTCAATATACATGAAAATGATATTGGAGAAAAGGTGGAATTCCCCGTAGAAGGTATTCCCTATGATACTGTCTCTTTAAAGATAGAGGAAGAACTTATGGACCTCTCAGAAGATGAAAGGAAAGAATTCCTCTCTGATCTGGGGCTTTCTGAGCCTGCGCTTACCCGTGTCGTTAAAGATGCCTTTTATGCACTTGACCTTATCTCCTTTTTTACTGTAGGGAAGGATGAAGTAAGGGCATGGCCTATAAAAAAGGGAACAAACGCAAAAAGGGCTGCACGAGAGGTGCACTCTGATATAGAGCGAGGCTTTATACGGGCAGAGGTAATATCTTATGAAGATTTCATAAAAGCAGGTTCAGAAAAAGAAGCAAAAAAGCTAAATCTCTATAGATTAGAGGGAAAAGATTACATAGTACAGGACGGGGATATTATAAACTTCCGTTTCAATGTCTAAATCTTACAAAAGTTGGAGAAATTTTCTCTTATTTGCGGCAGGTACACTTGTCTCAAACATAGGAAGTGGGGCACAAGGTATAGCACTTCCCCTCTATATACTTGATCTTACAGGTTCAGGCACCCTAATGGGTACACTTACATTCTTAAGTTTTCTCCCAAAAATCCTTCTTTCCCCTATTGCAGGGGTATTTGGGGATCGTATAAATAGGAAATATCTCATGGTTGGGCTCGATTATGCCCGTGGTATACTTATACTAATACTTGGGATTTTAGTTCATTTTAGGCTTCTCACTATACCTATATTGTTTGGTTTTCAGATATTCTTATCTACACTTGATACTTTTTTTGGACCTGCAACATCTGCCATGATTCCTGACCTTATAGGAAAAGAAGAGCTTGTAAGGGCAAACTCTATATTAGGTATCGTAGGTGGGATCTCTCAGATGATAGGGCCGGTAATAGGTGGAGTAATCTATGGATTAGGCGGCATTTTCCTCATTTTTATAATAAATGCCATATCATTTTTGGGATCTGCTACATTTGAAATATTTATAAAATATACATCTTCTGCAAAGAAAAAGTTGTTTTCGGTTAAATACCTATTTTCAGAAATCAAAGAGGGTATAGCTTTTGTTCTGAAAAAAAGGGGTTTACTTATTCTTATGGGATTTTCCATGTTTATGAATTTTGTTTTTGATCCATTTTTCCGAATAGTTTTACCTTTTATTATAAGAAAAATTTTCAAATATCCACCATCTTTTGTTGGGTTTTTGGAAGGGGCCCTTGTAGGAGGAGTCCTTGTTGCAAATATCTTACTTTCTATCTTTTTATCAAAAGAGGACACGGGAAAACTTATAAAAGGGGGTACTGTACTACTTGAAACCTTGTTTGTGCTCTTCCTCCTTTCTCTCTCTCCGCTTTTAGGTATTACATCTCTTATAGTAATAGCTGTTATAGGGGTAGGTTTTTCTATTCCATTTATAAACAACCCGGTAATGGCAAATATTATGAAAATGGCATATGGCGGCATACGCTCAAGGGTATTATCACTTCTTGATATGACATCACAGATGATGATTCCCTTTGGTGCACTCATCTTTGGCTTTCTATTGGACAAAATGCCATACTATTTCTTATTGATAGGGATAGGCGTGTTTACAACTATACTTGCACTGCTTTTTATCTTTTGGGCACCCCGTGAGGTATTTTATCCAGAATAAGGAGGGTGCCAGGGTTTTTTATGGAAGCTCAGAATAACACTCGCTAGGTTTATTGTGAGGAAACCCGTACACCTTCACTGTCATTGCGAGGAGCGAAGCGACGAAGCAATCTCTGGTACCCAGGGGCAGTAAGTACGGAGATTAGGGAACGCAAAAGAGAGATTGCTTCGGGGCTACAAAACAGCCCCTCGCAATGACAAAACCTTTGGGGCCCGTAGATTGCTTCGGCCCTTAACAGGGCCTCGCAATGACAAGGAAGGGAAAGAGTGAGGGTTCGCAATGACAACACTTGGGGGTTGGAAATTGCCACGGGCTATTCCGTGGCCCTC
>CAYWXH010000069.1:0-9589 GCA_964462295.1 uncultured Atribacterota bacterium | reverse complement strand
CCACGTCGTGCCTTCGGCACTCCTCGCAATGACAGGGGAGTGGGTGGGCTTCTCGCAATGATGTGGTAGGGGTCTTCCTTACAATGACAGTTGGGTGATAAGGTTGCCCCTCAGTGATGGTCGGTAAAGTGTGTGGCTTCTCAAAATGAGATGGTAGAAGAGAGGAGGAAAACCTAAGAAATCCTTTTTAAGGTTATGAGACTGTGAGGCCTATACTCTCACAGTCTCATAGAGCGGTTTTAAGCCACCTATTAGCTCTTTATAAAGTGAAAATAACTTATTATACTTCTCTACACTTTTGGCATCCGAAATAAAGGGTTTTTCAAGCTCTACCATATGTTCTGTTGCCTCATTGTAGTCTTTGTATGTCCCATCTGCCACAAAGGCCAAAAGCGCCTCACCCAAAAGTGCGGCATTTCCTTTTTTTGCACGCTGTACAGGGAGATTAAGTACATTTGCAAATATGGAGAGCCAAAGATCAGAGCGTGCACCTGAGCCACCTATCCTTATCTGTTTTACCGCAATACCATTTTCAGATAAGGCCTCTATTACAAGATTTGCCGTATATGCAACCCCTTCTAATATAGCCCGCACTATATGTGCCCGTCTATGGTATTCCCTTATGCCAAAAACAACACCAGATGCAAGGTTTCCTATCCTTGGATCACGTTCCCCTGAAAGATAGGGTAAGAAAAAGAGACCCTCTGCACCCTCTTTTACTTCTTCTGCCTCTTTTGTAAGGGATTCATAATCCTCACCATTTAAAACATTGTATCTTAACCACTTAAGTGCTATACCTGCATTGTTTATCCCTGCACCGGTAAGCCAGAGGTCTTTAAAAAATCCGTATGTCTGAAGACGCATTTTATCATCAAGTACAGGTATGTCTGATATGATCCTTACCATGGCAGATGTACCCAAATTTACAACACCTATCTGAGGATCAAGCCCTCCCACCCCAATAAGGATCCCTCCACCATCATAAACACCGGGTAGAAGGGAGACATCTCTCTTCAAACCTATCTCTTCTCTTACCTCTTGTCTTATTTTTCCATATATTTTATTTCCAGATACTATTTTGGGAAGCCTTGACGGAGATATACCTGCGATCTCCATAGCATACTCATCCCACTCCATCTTTCCCATATTAAAAAGTTGTGTGGCAGATGCTATAGAAGGCTCTGTAATTACATCCCCTGTAAGCCTATACATAAGCCAGTCTTTAGAGCTTAAAAAATAGCCTGTATTTTTGAATATTTCAGGCCTTCTCTCCCGCAGCCAGACTACCTTTGATAAGGGATACAAAGATGTAGCAGAACAACCTGTATTTTTATACAATCTCTCCATATCTACCTTTTGTGACCATAGGGGAAACACATCCTGTGGCCTTGTATCCAAAAGGGTAATTATATTCATAAGAGGGGTACCATCTTTTGATATGGGCAAAAGACCCAGTTGATATGCAGATAGGGCAATTGTTGAGACTTTGTCCCTGTAGTCTTTTGTCACCTCACGAGAAAGTTCTATAAAGTTTTTATAAAGTACATTGGGATCATGCTCTGCTGCCCCCTGTTCTGGTCTTTCTATAGGGTTTTCTCGCTCCTTATAGGTTATAACATTTCCCTCTTTATCAATAAGACCTACCTTTGTATTTGTAGTACCTATATCAGCCACTAAAACCAAGCTCATCTATCTTCTCCCTCACTTTTTCATAAACCTCAGGATTTACCATCTCATCGGGTTTTTCTCCCCCAAATAACCTCTCCACATCAGAGGTAACCTTATCTCCCATACCACCTAAACACTCATGGGTATATGCACCTATATGTGGCCCGATTATTACATTGTCAAATTTAAGTAGTGGATGATCTCCATCTATAGGCTCACCCTCTACCACATCCATTCCCACCCCAAAGAGTTTTCCGGATTCCAATACCCTAATAAGGGCATCTGTATCTATAAGTTCACCCCTTGCCGTATCTATAAGTATTGCATTATCCTTCATAAGGGAAAATTCCTTATCTCCAATCATATGGTATGTCTCTGGAAGAAGGGGTGCATGAAGGGTAATTATATCTGATGTCTTAAGGAGTTCTTCAAAAGAGATAGGTTCTGCACTTCTTTCTCTTATTTCAGAAGGTGCAAGCCCTGGGTCATATGCATAAACCTCTGCAGAAAAGCCATGTTTTAAGATATAGGCAACCTGTCTTCCTATATTTCCTATCCCTATTAAGCCTACCCTTTTACCCTTTATCTCATAACCCACAAATCTTACCCGTTCACTCCATTTGCCATCCTTTACGGCAAGATATGCAGGGATAAGCCTTCTTGCCACAGAAAGCAGAAGGGTTATGGTATGTTCTGCCATAGATTGTCTTTCAATTATGCCATTTACCTTAGTAAGAAGTACACCCTTTTTTGTTGCAGCATCTATATCTACATTGTTTATCCCTATACCGTGTCTTGCGATAAGTAATAGATTTTCCACTTTTTCAAAAAAATTCTTGTCATAATTGGGTAATACACTTGCCACAATTACATGAAAATCTTTAAGGATCTCTCCCAACTTATCCCCAGGGATATCCTTAGGTACTATAAACCTATCTACATCGCCTATCTTTTCTAATCTCTTTAGATGCTCTGGATTAAATACCCCAAAACTACTTGAATTAACTATCGCTATCTTCGGCTTCTTTTTCCCATTCGACATGGAAAACCCCCTCTCTATCTCTTCTTTCAAATGTATGTGCACCAAAATAATCCCTCTGTGCCTGAATAATATTGGCAGGGAGTTTTTCTCTCTTCATACCATCAAGATAATCAAGGGTAGAAGAGATAACAGGTAGAGGAATCTCTGCCTCTTTAGCCCTAAGGACTACCTCACGAAGTGATGGGATGCCATCTTTTAGCATATTTATAAATCTTTGGGATAAAAAGAGATGGGAAAGTCCTTTTTCTTCCATGTAGATTTCCTTAAGGTCATTTAATATGCGGGCCCTTATAATACACCCACCTTTCCAGATACGACAAACCTCAGAGAGATTAAGCCCGTATTCATACTCAATACTTGCCCCATATAAAAGATGGAGTCCCTGGGCATATATTATAAGCATAGAGGTGAAAAGGCCTGCCTCAAGGATATCTAAAAACTCTGTCCCATCTACTGCTGATATTCTCATCTCTTTAGTACCTATCATACGAGATATCTTTACTCTCTCATCCTTATATGCAGATAGGATACGGGCAAATACCGCCTCGCCTATGGATGGGGTGGGGATACCAAGATCAAGTGCAGCCTGGGTGGTCCATTTTCCTGTCCCCTTACTCTTTGCCTTATCAAGGATAACCTCTATCATATAATGACCTGTCTCTCTATCCTTTACGCCCAAAAGATTTCCTGTAATCTCTATAAGATAAGAGCTGAGCCTCCCCTTGTTCCACCCCTTAAACACCTTTTGGATATCAGGGATTTCCATTTTAAGGCCCTCTTTCATAATATCATAAATCTCAGCAATTGCCTCCATAATAGCGTATTCTATACCATTGTGTGTCATCTTTACAAAATGCCCTACAGAACCTTTACCAAGATAGGCAACACATGGGCCATCATCAGTCTTTGCAGCAATCTTTGAGAGAATCTCTTCTACCTCCCGATAGGCATCTTCATCTCCACCTACCATCAAAGAAGGACCATGCAATGCACCCGACTCACCACCAGATATACCCATACCTATATATCTTAATCCATGTTCATGTGCCTTTTTTATCCTGCGTTCTGTATCCATATAGTGGGCATTACCGCTATCTATAATGATATCTTTTTCATCAAGAAGTGGGATAAGTGCATCTATCATCTGATCTGTAGGCTCTCCCGCCTTTATCATAAGAATGATCTTCCTAGGGCGCTCAAGTGCCTCTACAAATTCTGAAAGGGAATAGGTAGGGACAATCTTTTTCCCCTGAGCCCTCTGTCTTACAAACTCCTCTGTCCTTTTTGCTGTCCGATTAAATACTGCAACTGAATATCCCTTATCTTCTATATTTAGGGCAAGATTACTACCCATTACTGCCATTCCAATTACACCGATATTTGCATCCATTCCTATACCCCCGAAAATGCGTTAAATCCACCATCTATTGGGACTACGATACCTGTTACAAAGCTTGCCGCATCTGATGCAAGCCATACAGTAACACCGATTAGCTCATCTGGTTCTCCAAAGCGTCCCATAGGTGTATGTGCTATTATAGTTTTACCTCTTTCGCTTAAACTACCATCTTCATTGTAGAGTAAGAATCTGTTTTGTTTTGTAGATAAAAATCCTGGGGCTATGGCATTTACTCTGAGTTTCTTATTGTACTCTTGTGCAAAGTGTACGGCAAGCCACTGGGTAAAATTACTCACAGCTGCCTTTGCCGCAGAATACCCTGGGATTCTTGTAAGGGGACGGAATGCATTCATAGAAGAGATATTTATAATAGAACCACCTTCAGGATTTTTTGCCATATATTTTCCAAATGTCTGAGAGGGGAGTATAGCACCACCAAAAAGGTTGAGCTTTACTACCTTATCAAGTGCCTCATAGGGAAGGTCAAAGAAACTCAAATCTTTAGATGTTGTGGCATCTTTCATATTTCCTCCAGCACAATTTATAAGGATATCTACCCTCCCCATATCTTCCATAATCTTATCAGTTGCATCTCTAAGTTTTTCTGGATTCATAACATCCATATAATACCCTCTGGCATCTATGCCTTCCCCTTTTAGTTTATTTACAATCTCATCTGTGGGCCCGATATCTGTAATAACCACACGGGCACCTGCCTTACCAAGACCTTCGGCAAGGTGAGAACCTATGACACCTGCACCACCTGTTACAACTGCCACCTTTCCAGAAAGGCTAAAAAGATTTACAAGTTCTTCTTTCATAAGTCATCCCTCCTTCTTCTTTATCCATTACCCTTCAAGAGGGTTAAGGTGTTTTTCAAAATGTTTTACAAGAACTTTTATATACTCATCTTCAAATATCTTAAGTGTATCGAAAAATCTATCCCTAAAGAGATATTTACCATCATCACTCTTTACTGTAAGTACAGAACCATATGTTACATGGAGTACCTGACGGGGGTCATTTTCATCCAAAAGCCTTATATACTCGTCCTCTGAAAGTATGTTGATATCTGGCACCCTGGAAAGATCTGTTGTAAGATGATATGTGGCCCTATCTTCTTCGAATCTATCAAGGGAGAATGTATAGATCTCGGCAAAGAGTTTTGGGTCATGTACTGCAATTACCCTAAGTGCCTCAAGATAGCTTGTACCTGCGGTTTTTACATGAAAAAGCCCCTCTCCATATTTACCTACAATGGGGTAGATACTAAACTTGTCACTTCCGGAATGTACACTTATCTTATATGGTCCATACATTTTTGCAATTTCTATATGAAGCCTAAACTCCTCCTCAAAACGAGAAAGGTCTCCTATATAGTCTATTGCCTTTTGGAAATCCCCTACGAATCGTGGGGCAAGGCCTGTTATCTTTATCCCTCTCTCTTTGAGCTCACTTGCGATAAATAGATGTTCAAGGGGGGAAGTGGGCTCATCTGTCTCATCAATAGAAAGCTCAAAATCAAAGGTTCCCTTTACATAACTTTTCGCAAAATTATACATCCTCTCTGTATGGTCTATAGCCTTTTTGTATTTTACTATGGCCTTTATAAGGGGCTCATAATCAAATACTATCTCTTCACTTGCTATCTTTACTTTTTTGCCTTCATATTTTGCAAGAAGGGCATCTCCACCTTCTAATTTAGAAAATGCCTCTTTTATCTGGGTATTATCCATCCTTCCTACATTATTGTTTACATGATCACTAGGGTCACAGGTAAACATGGTAAATCCTGCATCTGCCAAGTTCTTTACATGCTCTTCTGTTTTTAGATGATCCGCATCTGAACCAAAACCATCCCTATAACCCTCCTGAAAAACTCCCCAGATGGCATCTGCCATAACCTCTTTTGGTCCTCTCTTTGTACGCTCCATCTCTCTTATGGATTGTTGGGCAAAGATAGGGCGGACCTTTCTATTACCTAATGCACGCACATGACCTGCTGTGGCAATACCCAACCTATCCCCAAAACCAAAGGATGGTTCACCTATGCCCAAAGGTCTTGCCTTAAGATAGGGGAAAATCTCGGAGAGCTTATATGCATTTTCTACATTTTTAGGAAAGAGAAGACCTCCTTTTATCTTTTCGCCATCTATAAATCCTGGGTGGCCTTCTCCTTCTATATAGAGATATTTCTCTCTTGTCCTTTCATCTTTTACAAGGGCAAATACCTTGCCTTCAAAGGTATCTATTGACTTCTCATAGACCTCATATCCTTCTGGTAATTTAAGAGTTTCTATCTTACACACCCCCTTTTCTATTCTTCACCTTCTGTTACTTCTCTTGCTATTATATCAATAATTTCTTCTGGTGTCACATCTTTTTTAACAAAATCTCCAACTTTTTTTCCATGTTCTAAAAGGGTAAGTTTGTCTGCCACTTCATAAACATGATAAATATTGTGAGTAATAAATACAACAGAGAGACCTTTTTCTTTTGCCTCAAGTATCAAATCCAGTACTTTTCTTGTCTCCTTTACAGAAAGGGCTGCTGTAGGTTCATCAAGGATGAGTAGTTTTGCTCCAAAGTAAATGGCTCGACCTATAGCTATGGCCTGTCTTTCACCACCTGAGAGGAAAGATACCGCCTCATCTACACTTCTTACCTTTACACCTATATCTGTAAGCACCTCTTTTGCTACCTTATCCATCTCTCTTTTTCTTAGTATATTAAAAGGCCCTACCCTCTTTATAGGTTCCCTTCCCAAGAAAAAATTACGTGATATACTCATAAGACCTATAAGGGCAAGGTCCTGATATACTGTCTCTATTCCATAGTTTCTAGCATCCTTTGGAGATCTAAAGTCTACCTTTTTCCCCTCAAAATAGATTTCTCCCTCATCGGGTTGATGAAGCCCTACAAGGGTCTTTATAAGTGTGGATTTTCCTGCACCATTGTCTCCCAAAAGCCCTACAACCTCATTTTTTCCCACAGTGAAATCTACACCCTTTAGGGCATCAACCTTTCCAAAACTTTTTCTTATTCCCTTCATTTCAATTAATGGAATCTCGTTCATCATCCTGCCACCGCCTTCTTTATCTTCATATTTACAATAGCTGCAATCACAAGGATAATCCCGATAAATGCCCTATACCAGTAAGGTGGAGCACCTGCAAGAATAAGACCATTTTGTATCATGCCCACCAAAAATGCCCCTATAAATGCACCGATAATGCTTCCATATCCACCATTTAGAAAGGTACCACCGATTACTGCTGCAGCTATTGCCTCAAGTTCCATGCCCGTACCCAATGTAGGGTCTACAATCTTGAATCTGCCCAGATTTGCCATGCCGGCAAATCCTGCAAGCATAGCTGCGGTAATGAAATTAATCATTTTTACCTTTGCAGCATCTACACCTAAGGCCTTTGCCACTTTAGGATTTCCGCCTGTGGCAAATACCCAGTTTCCGTATCGTGTCTTTTTAAGGATAATGGAGAATATAATCATGATAAGTATAAACCATATACCTGAAATTCTTATATCTCCAAGTACTCTTCCCCCAAAAAGATATATAAATGTCTTGCTTCCTTTATAATAAAGGGGGAAACCGCCTGTTATTGCAAGAAGAATACCACGCCAAAACATCTGCATACCTAGGGTTGTAATAAAAGAGGGTATTTCAAATCTTATGGTAACAAGTGAATTAAAATACCCCACAGCCCCTGCAATGAGTATGGCAAAAATAAATGAAAGGACAACAGGGATACCTGCCTGTGTAAAGATAATTACAAACATAGGGACAACAGCAAATATAGAGCTTACAGAAAGGTCAAACTCTCCTGCAATCATAAGAAAAGTTACACCCACTGTTACGATGCCAAGCTCTGCAGATATGGTAAATATACTTACAAAGTTTGATATAGTGAGAAAGTTTTTAGAAATTATAGAAAAGATGATAAAAATCGCAAGAAAGGCCAAAAAGGCACCAAACTCACTGTATCTCATTATCCTTTTTATACCTATATTTTCTTTCTCATTCATATTTACCTCCAAAGTATTGGTATAAGAAAAAGGGGGGCACAATATGCCCCCCACATATTATTAGTTTATATTATCTATAACCCTTTGCTACTGTTTTTTCTACTACATCAACATTGCTTTTATCCACTATAGCTGGACCTGTAAGTACATCCCCATGAGGAATAAGTCCATATTTTTTGTAAGTATATAAGAAGACTATAGGAAGATACCCTTGTAGATACTGTTGTTGTTCTATGGTAAATAGGAGCTTTCCTTCCTTTATGGCCTCAACCATCAAAGGTGTAAGGTCCCAACCTGAAAGTTTTACCTTTCCAAAGAGTTTCTTCTCTTCAAGGAGTTTAAGTGCAGGCTGTGTCCCTAATGGACCAAGTGTAAAGATTGCATCTGTATCTGGGTGACGGGAAAGATAGCTTGACATAATACCTACTGCCTTTGTTGGATTTCCCGTAATATCTAATTCCTCTACAGGAATACCTTTTTTGGAAAATACATCTTTTATACCTTTTGCCCTAAGTTCAAGGCCTGTATGTCCTGGTTCATGGTTTGCCACTATTGCCCTCTTTGGTGTAAACTCTTTAAGCATTCTCCATGCAGCATCCACTCCACCTTTGTACTCATCCATTCCCACATAACAAAGATATGGAATCCTCTCTCCTGGTGCTCTTGTATCAGGTACATTGATAGCAACAACTGGAATACCCTGTTTTATTGCTTTTCTAAGGGGCTCATCCAATGCAACAGCATTTGTAATGGTTACGGCTATACCATCTGGTTTGGATGCAATAGCACTATCTAACATATTCACAAGCTTTTGGATGGAGAATTTCTCTGGACCAAGGTATGTTGCCTTTACACCATATACCTTTGCAGCATCTTGCATACCTTTCATAACAACTCCCCAGAAGGGATCCCCTGGTCCACCATGTGATACTACATAAAATCTTAACTGATCACCTGCAAATGCAAATGAGGAAAAGAGGAATACCAAAACCAAAAGAGAAAGAACAAAAAGCCTCTTCATAACCATACCTCCTTTTGTTTTTAGTTTTCTAAACAAATTAAGAAAAAAGGCAATTTTTCTAATTTATCACCTCCTTTACTATCATTATCGTTATAATAAACTAATGAATAGACAGTTTTAATAATTATAAATATTATGACAGTCCTTACTATAAACTATTTTTTGTCTCTATAGTAAGGTCCTTCCTCTTTATTACTACAAGCCCTTGTTTCTTTTTCCCTTGTGCAAAGCCTCACTTGTCAATCTGAAGTCTCCTTTTTTGTACGGCTCCCAGAGCCCAGAGATTGCATTACTCAGGGCAAAAGGCGCCCTTGGTTGCAATGACAGATGGAGAGAGTTCACCCACTGGGAATTGCCATCACGAGGCCTTCCCAGTTTTTGTCATTGCGAGACCTCCCTTTTTTGTCATTGCGAG
>CAYWXH010000068.1:0-9663 GCA_964462295.1 uncultured Atribacterota bacterium | reverse complement strand
TGCGCAAAAAATACTATAGATTTATGGTATAATACTTACATGATGAAAATAGTAGGATATGGAAATCCATTTAGAAGAGATGACGCTATAGGAATATGGATTGTATCCCGCTTAAAGTATATTTGGAGACCCCCGTTAGATAAGGTGGATTTTTGGATAGGACAGCAACTTGTACCAGAACTTTCCGAATGGATACATGATGCAGAAGGTGTAATCTTTATAGATTCTTCCTTAAAAGTCAACAAAGATAAGGGGTGGGATTTTATTCCCATAAGAGAAGATAGTGCTTCTTTTACAGATAATATGTTCCATAGTGTAGATGTACAAGATATTATAGCACTTACAAAAAGAGAGTATAAAAGATCTCCCGATGCATATCTTCTCGCTGTGGCAGGATATGACTTCTCTTTTGGGGCAGGTCTTACAGAAAAGGCAAAAAAGGCATCCCTTGAGGCGATAGAGTTTATAAAAGGGTGGATAAAATAAGAAAAGGGGAAGCCAAAAGGCTTCCCCTTTTCTTTGGTAAGAAGGAGGGGGTGTGGGTATTACACTTTATTTTTTATTTTTTAACTCTTTATAGAGTTCCTCTGCCTCTTTTGGTTTATAGTTATCATGTACAATAGCCTTTATTGCCTGAACCATTGCACCTGGGTCTTCATTTTGCCATATATTTCTTCCCATGTCAACCCCTACAGCACCTGCCTGTATGGAGTTATAACAAAGTTCGAATACATCAAGTTCTGTCTCGAGCTTTGGTCCACCTGCTACAACTATAGGCTTTGGACATGTACTTGTAACCTTTTCGAAGTTTTCACAGTAATAGGTCTTTACGATATCTGCACCAAATTCTGCTGCTATACGAGAGGAAAGTGCCAAAAATCTTGCATCTCTTTTTTCAAGTTCTTTTCCTACAGCTGTTACGGCAAGTACAGGCATCTCATACTTTGCCGCCTCATTTATAGTTTCTGCAAGATTCATAAGGGTCTGTTTTTCATATTTTGTTCCTATAAATATAGATATTGCCATAGCTGATGCATTGAGTTTTACTGCCTCTAATGGTTTGAGTATTATTCCCTCATTGGATAAGTCATCTGATATGATAGAGCTTCCTCCTGAAGATCTAAGTACTATACCACCTTTGAAATCAGGCTCAACACATGATGTAAGAATACCTGGGGATAGCATAAGAGAATCCACATGTGGTAAAAGTGGCTCAAGGGCCTTTCTTGGCTGTTCCATACCGCGTGTAGGACCTAAGAAATATCCGTGGTCAAGGGCAAGCATTACAACCCTACCATCATCTTGTATAATCTTTCTTATTCTATTTTTCTTTCCCCAACTCATTTTTTCTGTTACCTTTTTTTTATCCAACTAAATCACCTCCTGTTTACTTAAACATTGACCTTATCTTTTGGGTCAAAAGGGGCCTTTACAAATATGGCCTTTGCCGGAACATCACCATTGTTTTTGAGATAGTGCGTCTCAGGCGGCGGAATATGTACAAGGTCCCCAGGTTTTGCATGATACTTTACCTCACCATTTATAATAAAATCTATCTCTCCCTCTACTACAAAGAAGTTTTCCTCTACCTTGTTATGGTAATGATCAGGAAAGTCTTCTCCTGGTAAGAGTCTTACTACACCAAAGTCTATATTTGGCCCCCTTAAGAGATATTTGGGGCCAGATTCTCCAAATCTATATTGCTCATCTTTTTCATTAATAACCTTCATGGATACCTCCTAAATATTATTCTCCTGGGGCCTTCCACATATACCTTAAGTATCCTTTATCTGAAAGCCCCAACATCTCTTTATATACCCTTCTCCATTTATCAAAAAGTCCTTTATAAAGCTCATGTTCTTCTTTGTCTGGCTCATAGGTGGCCTCAAACCTCACCACAACATCTCTTGCCTCATTAAAGTCTTTATAAAGACCTGTTCCTACCGCTGCACACATCATACCCCCAAGTGCTGTTGCCTCTTTTACCTTTGGCACTTTTATCTTTACACCCAGAACAGATGCCATTATAGATGACCATACAGGACTATATGATGCACCACCTGCAAATATGATCTCTTTTGGATAAAACCCTATAACATCCGCAATCTCTTTTAGATTTCCAAAACTATTGAATCCTGCATTTTCCATGAGTGCACGGAAAATTTGAGGTTTTCCAAATTTTTCTGGTTCATTTATATCAAAATTGAGAAGTGATGGTGCTGCATGTTTCCAGTGCATATAGTTCATTACATCTGAAAATATGGGCATAATCTCATAGGCCCCGGCTGGAACGCCTTTTGCCTGTTCAGAAAGGATAGAATATGCAGATATGCCAAGCTCTTTTGCCATCTTTACCTCTTCTCTACAGAAGGCATCCCTGAACCACCTCATTGTAAGTCCAATGAGAAAAGAGATCCCCTCATACTGCCAAAGACCTGGTACAGCATGTGCATTTATTCTTATCTTTCCTTCAGGATGGGGAATAGGTTTTTCGATATTTACCTCTTGTTGCCAGAATGTACCACCTAGTATTACCGTGTCATATTCAGATACAGCCCCTACGCCGATTGTACCAAGTTGTGCATCTCCACCACCCATTATAATCTCCGTCTCTTTCGATAATCCAAGCTCCTCGGCAAGATCAGGTTTAATCTTTCCTATTTTTGTACCAGGCTCTACCACTTCTGGGTATATAGATGGGGGAAGTTCTAACTTTTCGATAAGTGTATCATCCCATCTTCTCTCCATAGTATGGAAAAAACCAGAAGTAGATACATTGGAAGGTTCTACTCTAAACTCCCCTGAAAGCTTATATATTACCCAATCACTTATCATACCAAGTGTGTGAATTTTATCATATACTTCTGGTAGATGTCTTTTTACCCAAAGTAGTCTTGGCACATCTGATATGGAAAATGTCTGGCCTGTAATGTTATAGACCTCTTTCTCCAGTCCCTTTTCTTTTAGGAGTACTACCTCTTCCTGTGCCCTTGCATCTACATTGGAACATGCCCAAATCTCGTTTCCCTCTTTATCGTAGAGGACGAGGCCTTCTCTCATAGAGGTAGATGTTATCCCTATTATCTGTTTAGGGTCTATTTTCGCCTTAGATACTGCCTCTCTTATTAGCTCTTTTATAATTTTCCAGTTTCCTTCTACATCAAAATCGATTGCACCAGGTACCCCTGTTAGGTTAAGATGTCTCCACTCCCTTTGAGAAAAGGCGATCTCATGGCCAACCTCATCAAAGAGCACCGCCCTTCCACTTCCTGTACCTGCATCAATTACCAAAAAGTATCTCATAATTTCATCACCCTTTTATGTATTTAAAAGTTTATATGCCGTATTTTCATCTGTAATAAGGATCTTTATATATTTTCCTATAAGGGCTGCTCGTATAGCGGCTACCTTATGTGCACCACCTGCAACCCCTATAACATTTGGTATCTCTCTTATCTTTTCTATAGGATATGCTATAAGTCTTTTATCTGTATCATATGGGACCCTATTTCCATCTTTGTCGAAAAATTGTCCCAAAATATCTCCAATAACACCCCTTTGTCTAAGTAATGCAAACTCATCTTCTGTAATATAACCCTCTCTTATTATAGTGGCCCTAGGGCTTAGGGCCCCTACACCTATCAGGGCATAATTTGTTATCTTTACCATATTTATAATAGCCTTTACCTCTGGTTCGTCATAAATAGCTTTTGCCACTTTCTCGTTAGATACGAGAAGTGGTGCCGGAAGGATTCTTATATTTTTGGAGTATTTTCCAAAAAAGGCCCCTTCATATACAAAAGAGAGTACCCCTCCTGTAAGTGATACGATATAGAAATCCTTAAGATGGTCGAGGGAAAGGTGTCTTATGGTTTTTGATACAGTATCCCCCCACCCGATTCCTATAACATCACCGTTTTTAAGCACCATACCGAGATATTGTGCTGCCGCCATCCCTATACACTCATTAAGGTCTGCACTTTCGTTATGAGGAATTACCATTGCATCCAGAAGACCGAATTTTTGTATAAGCTCTTTTTCCACTTCTAATATGTTCTGGTATTTTCTTTTTATCCTAATCTCTACTATACCTTTATCTTTTGCACGTTCCAGTATCTTCATAATCTTTATACGATTGGTATTTAGTTTTTTTGCAATGGCAGTCTGTGTCATCCCTTGTTTGTAGTAGTACCAACTTATCCTTGCCATTGCCTCTTCTGTTTCTAGGTAATCACTTATTGAAGTATTTATCCTATCTATTTTTTCTCCTGACATATGCTAATCCCCATTTAAGATTTGTACTGATTATAACATTTTTTATATTGTGAGTCAAGTGTTATAGAAAAAAGTTTAAAAAAATTTTTGAAAGTCCTTGACAATAAAATTTATATAGGCTATAATACAAGAAAATTCCACATTAAGATAGTTTTAAAATTTAGTTATTCATTTTTTCAAGTGTTCTACATTTGTAAAATTAAAAAACTTATGTAAAGGATATTTACTATGGAAAACGAGAAGATTATAGAGCTCAAAAATATAAGTAAAGCCTTTGTAGGTGTTCCTGTCCTTAAAAATGTAAACTTCTCATTGAGGGCTGGAGTGGTCCACGGCCTTGTTGGAGGAAATGGGGCCGGCAAATCCACCCTTATGAAGATCCTCTCCGGTGTTCATCAACCAGATGAAGGTGAGATTTGGATAAGGGGACAGAAAGAGAAGATTAAAAATCCACATGATGCCCATCTTAAGGGTATATATCTTGTACCACAAGAACCTGCACTTTTTCCTTTTCTTACTATAGAAGAGAATATACTCCTTGGTACTCCAAAAAAGAATAGACCTCTTTATCTGAAAAAAATAAAGGAACTAATGACTGCACTCAAATGTGATTTTAAATTGGATCAGATAGGTGCGGACCTTACCATTGCAAAACAACAATTGGTAGAGCTTATAAAGGGTCTTGTAAGAGAAAGTGCCGTAATTATACTTGATGAACCTACCTCTGCACTTACATCTAGAGAAGTTGATGCCTTATTTGAAACTATTAAATCACTAAAAGAGGAAAAAAATATTGCATTTATCTATATTACCCACAGACTTCAAGAGCTTTTTGATATAGTAGATGAACTTACTATACTAAAAAATGGAGAGATTGTATCTGAAGGACCTATAGCAAGCTATACATTAGAAAATATTATAAAGATCATGGTTCCTACGGTGGGGGAAAATGGTAGTGAGGAAAAGATAGATAAGACACAGATACAGAAAAAGATAGAGACCCTTCCTACTCATTCGCAAGAGAAATATGTACTAGAAGTGGAACATATGGCAGGAAAAGGCTTTTTTGATGTTTCTTTAAAGATATCAAAGGGTGAGATTTTGGGCCTTACAGGTGTAGTTGGTGCAGGGAGGACAGAATTTGCAGAGGCACTTTTTGGGATTACGAGAAAGATATCTGGAAAGGTGCTGTTAGAGGGGAAAGAGATAAATATAAAGAATCCGCAACAGGCAATAAAATATGGTATCGTATACCTCCCAGAAGATAGACATCTACATGGTGGATTTTTAAATGCAAGTATAAAAGAGAATACAAGCTCTTCTATTCTTTTCAAACTCTTTAAAATATTCTTAAATGATAACAAAGAGAAGCGGATAGCTCGTGATTTTATAAAGATGTTGAACATAAAAACTACAGGAGAAGATCAGAAGATTATGTATCTTTCCGGTGGTAACCAACAAAAGGTTGTATTGGGTAAATGGCTTGCTGCAACACCGAAAGTACTTATACTTGATGAACCTACCCGTGGGATAGATGCAAATGCCAGAAAAGAGATCTATGCAAGTATAAGAAAGCTTTCCAAAGAGGGGTTGAGTATCCTCCTTATATCCTCTGATTTTGAGGAGATTGTCACATTAAGTGATAGGGTGGTTGTTATGTATCAGGGGAGAACCATTTCAGAACTTAAACCCCCTGACATTACTTTAGAAAATGTAACATTTGCATCTTTTGGCTATTTAAAGGGGGCATAGTAAAGAATGAGAAAAAAGATAACCAATATTATATTAAAAAGACCTGAAGTCCTAACTATAGCTATTATAATTATTTATTTCTTTTCTATGGGTCTTAAAAACCCTGCATTTGTAAGGGTAGATACTGTTGTAAGAATTCTATTTAATGGTGCCATGCTTACACTCATTACTATGGGGATAAGTGGGGTAATTATAACAAAAAATATAGATGTATCTGTGGGAAGCCTTTTAGGTCTTGCTGCAACCTTTGGGGCTACATACCTAAACAGTACAGACCACCCTTCTATATTGATATTCTTACTTATTACATTAGGAACAGGTGTATTGGGTGGGCTGTTTAACGGTTTGGGTGTGGCATATGGTGGTGTCCCATCTATCATTATGACCTTGGGTACAATGGCCATGTTTAGAGGTATTCTTACACTCTATACAGGTGGAAGTTGGATAGATACAGTCCCTGAATGGTATTTGAATTTCTCAAGAACGAAGGTTTTAGGACTTTACAATCCTATCTGGATGATGATTGTCTTCCTTGTAATCCTTTGGATCTTTTTCTCAAAGGCTACATGGGGAAGATTCTTATATGCGACGGGAAATAGCCATGAAGGTGCTCGCCTTTTGGGGATACCTACCAAAAAGGTGGTACTCTCTGCATTTACCATATCAGGACTTTTTTCAGGGATTGCAGCACTTATATACATCTCTCAGATTGGAACTATTCCTACACAGGCAGGGATGGGTATGGAAACCCATGCCATAGCTGCCGCTGTAATCGGTGGGATAAGCCTTATGGGTGGTACGGGAAATGTATTGGGTGCAGCACTTGGTGCATTATTACTCCAGACTATCAAATATTCCCTTGTATTCTTCAAGGTACCAGCATATTGGAATAATGTAATATCTGGATTTTTACTCCTCCTCATAGTAGTTATTACATCTAGGATCCAGATATACTTAAAACGGGAAAAGGAAAGGGAGATAGAAGAGGCCATAAAACAAGAATACCTTTTGAGAAAAAGAGAATTAGAGGGTGCAGAAAATGCGTAAAATGGGGAAATTATTTAACTGGCAGTCTACTCTTGTCCTACTTATAGTAGCAGAGTTTGTCATATTTGGCAGTCTGAATTCAAGATTTTTAAATACCATGAATCTATTATACAGTGTAGGGGATTTTCTATACATAGCAATCGCTGCACTACCTATGACACTTATAATTGTCTCAGGAGGTATAGATATATCTGTTGGTTCTATTATGGGACTTTCCTCTATCATTACAGGGCTTGTATGGATAAAGACTTCAAACATAGCGCTTGCAATAGCCCTTGGACTTGGTACAGGTATCTTATCGGGTGCCTTAAACGGGGCACTGATCCTTATAACACAGGTAAACCCATTGGTTATTACCCTTGGTGGGAGCTTTCTCTTTGCAGGTCTTGCGCTTACCCTTTCTGGCCTTGCAGGTTCTACAGGTTTTGAAGGAATTGGAGGTTTTCCAGATTCCTTTATAAATATAGCAAATGGCACAATATTTAATATTCCTAATCCTGTATGGATACTCCTTTTCCTCGTCATAGTGTTTTATATACTACTTCATAAAACCAAATTTGGAAGATATCTATTTCTAATAGGGATGAATCCTCAAGCTGCAAGATATACAGGTATAAATGTAAGTAAAACTATTATTTACAATTATGCCTTATCTGGACTTGGTGCTGCTATATCCGGGATACTTCTTGCCTCATATTTTACCTCTGCCCGTTCAGACCTCGGTGCAGATGCCCCACTTACCGTTATTACTTGTGCGGTACTTGGTGGTGCTAACATATATGGTGGTGAAGGAAGCATTGTAGGAACATTTTTTGCAAGCCTTTTGATAGGGTATCTCAAATATGGACTCCAGATGATAAATATTACATCACATCAGACAAATGTATTTTTGGGTTTTGTATTGATAGCATCTATATCTGGTAGATATTTCTGGGAAGTTATATCTACAAATATTAAAAATAAACGGGCTGTTAAGGAGACATCTACAAAAGGTTGAAGGGGGTGATAAGAGGAACACTACCACTTTATTTCCCTTAATAAAAAAGATGGTTTTAACTAAAAAAAGGAGGTTAAATTTATGAAAAAGGTATTGGTTTTGAGTTTAGTAGTTTTATTGGTTTTGGCACTTAGTGTTTCTGCATTTGCAGAGAAGAAGTTTAAGATTGCTTTCCTTCCAAAGATTATTGGAAACACATTCTTTGAAGTAGCAGGTGCACATGCAGTAGCAATGGGTAAAAAGTTAGGTGTAGAAGTAAAGTATGATGGACCTGCACAGGCATCAGTTGCAGAACAAGTAAAGTTTATAAACACATTTGTAAACCAGGGTTATGATGCAATAGTCCTTTCTGCACTTGATCCAAAAGGATTGAATCAGGCATTAAAGAGAGCTATGGCACGTGGTGTAAAGATTGTAACATGGGACTCTGATGTTGATCCTAACTATCGTACCTTCTATGTAAACCAGGGTACACCTGATATCCTTGGAAGACTTCTCGTTACAATGGTAACAAACCAGCTTGGAACATGGCATGGCAAATTAAAGGTTGCATTCCATTACTCTTCTCCAACAGTAACAGACCAGAATTCTTGGGTAAGATTTGCAAAGAAGATTATAAAAGAAGAGCATCCTGATTGGGAAATCGTAACAACACAGTACTCTGATATGAACTTCCCAAAGGCAGTATCTGTTGGTGAGCAGATCTTAAAGACCTATCCAGATGTAAATGCAATTATTTGTCCTGACTCCACAGCATTCCCAGGACAGGCAAAGGCTGTTGAGAACCTTGGCATGAGTGGAAAGGTAATCGTTGTAGGATTTACAACACCAAGCACCATTAAACAGTACATAAAGAGAAATACCGTTCTCCAGGGTGGACTTTGGGATTGTGGAGACCAAGGTGCTGCAGCTATCTATGTAGCTTACAAACTTCTAAAGGGTGAGAAAATTGAGGTAGGTACATCCTTTAAGGTTCCTGGATTGTTGGGTGATTGGAAGGTTATACCTAATAAGCGCCAGGGTGGAGAAATGTACGAAAATCCAAAGGTTGCAAACAGAAAAGATAATGGTATTATCTTACTCCCAGAAAGACTTATATTCACAAGATACAATATAGACAAATACAACTTCTAATTTAGTAGGATTCTAAAGGCGGGATATATATCCCGCCTTTTTTATTTGTATAACGATTACAGGGGGATAAGTGACCTTCTTCACTTGTTATCCCCGCTACTTTCCTTCTTTTTCGTTACCCTGTAGCCTCCTTCGCTTGTCATTATAAGTCCTCTCTTTCTTGTCCTTGCACGGTCTTTCTCTTCTTGTCATTGCGCGCTCTTTTCCTATTTCGCCATTTCGAGTCTCCTGCTCTTTCCCTTTGCGTCATTGCGCGCTCTTCCCCTTTCTTGTCATTGTGCAGCCTTTCCTTCTCTTGTCATTGCGAGTCCCATCCTTTCTTGTCATTGCGCGGTCTTCCCCTCACTTGTCATTGCGAGCCTCCGCAGGAGGCGTGGCAATCTCTCTTTTTGCGTTCCCCCAAGTCTTGTCATTGCGAGGCCCCGTCAGGGGCCGAAGCAATCTCTCTTTTTCGGCCC
>CAYWXH010000067.1:0-9726 GCA_964462295.1 uncultured Atribacterota bacterium | reverse complement strand
TATAAAAATATCCCCCATAGCATTGACTAAAATTTAAGATGTGCTATAATAATTTATGTTAAAAATTATTAAAGGGGGTGATATTAAACCAAATATTTGTTAGTTGCAGATACAAAAAATAAAAAAGGGAGGGGTAATAATGCGTAAAATATTTTTAACTATTTTAATTTTTAGCCTTCTTTTTACATCAGTTGCATTTTCTGAGCAGATCACACTTAAATTCTACTATGTTGTGGGAGTAACAGGTCCACTTGCCCGTGTAATGAATCATATGGTCGCAGAATTTAACAAACAAAATCCTGGCATAAAGGTAGAGCCTGTATATTGCGGCAATTACAACAATACTATGCAAAAGGTACAGGCTGCGGTAATGAGTGGCAATCCCCCTGATATCGCCATAGTAGAGATCTCAGAACTTTACACCCTACTGGCCATGGATTCCATTATTCCATTGGATAAATATATAGAACAAGAAGGTGGACAGGCATTTTTGGACAATTACTTCCCTGCATTCTTCGGAAATGCAAGGGCAAAAGGCAAAATTTGGGGATTTCCATTCCAGAGAAGTACCCCAGTATTTTACTGGAATAAAGACCTCTTTAAAAAACATGCAAAGGAGCTTATAGCAAGAGGCCTTAGCCCAGACAGGGCGCCAAGAACATGGTATGAATTGGCAGAATATGCAAAAGTCCTCACAGAGAGAAAAGGTGATAAGACAGAGGTCTATGGGCTTATTCTTCCAGGTGGGTGGAATGATTGGATTTTCGAGGCATTTGTAAGACAAAATGGTTCCTATCTTATAAGTGAAGATGCAAAAAAGGCAAACTTTAACTCTATAGATGTATTAGAACCCCTTGTACTTTGGCATGATCTTACAAACAAATACAAAGTAAGTCCTCCACTTAGACCCTGGAATATGACACCTACAGACTTTATGGCAGGAAAGGCCGCCATGATGTACTATTCTACAGGTGGACTTCCCACTATTAGAAAGATGTCAAAATTCAATTTTGGAGTAGCATTTATGCCCAAAAACCTTCAATATGGGACACCTGTAGGTGGTGGAGACTTCCACATCTTTAAAAAGATACCAAAATCTCACCAAGATGCTGCATGGAAATTTATAAAATTTATGACAAATCCTAAAAATGCTGCATATTGGAGCAGAGAATCCGGATATGTATGTATAAACAAAAAAGGGTTAGAACTTCCTGAAATGAAGGCATATCTTGAAAAGTATCCAAATGCCATGATTGCTGCAAAACAACTCAAATACTCATATCCAAAGGTAATGGCAACAAACTTCCAAGAAATAAGAAAGATAATGACAACAAATCTTGATGCCGTAATGCTTGGGAAAAAGGCACCAAAAGCGGCATTGGATGACATGCAAAAAAGGGTACAAGAAATCCTTGATGCCTATCAACAATAAAATATAACTAAATAAAGGGGTGGTAGTTCTGCCACCCCTTTACAATACTAGGAGGAACATATGTCTGCCAAAACAAGGTTTTTACTATTATTTCTCCTACCATCTCTTATTTTTTTGGCTATCTTTACATATTATCCTATTTTTATTTCTATAAAATACAGTCTTACCAGATTTAATATGCTCTCCCCAAAACCTGTGTTTATAGGGATTAAAAATTATATAAAACTCTTTAGTAACCCCGTCTTTTGGCAGGTGTTGAAAAATAATATTATCTATGGCATAGGCGTTATCCCCACTACGATGCTTTTAGGGCTTTTCTTTGCCATTCTTATAAATGAAACAAAAAAATTTAAGGCACTTTTTGAGCTTGGTCTTTTTTACCCTTTGCTTATCCCTATGACAGCAGCTGCCATGGTTTGGGTGTTTATGTATGACCCTGATTTAGGGATTATTGATAAATTTTTGGGTCTTTTTGGTATTCCAAATATAGGATGGTTAGGTGATGCACGGTATTCACTCCTTGCACTTATCATTATGGCTATATGGAAAAATGTAGGGTATTTTATGCTTATCTATCTTGCAGGGCTCCAAAATATCCCTGATTATCTCTATGAAGAGGCAACTATAGAGGGTGCAGGTTGGTTTAAGAAACATCTTTATGTAACATGGCCACTTATAGGGCCTACAAATATCTTTGTTTTTATCATATCAATTATTCAATCCTTCAAAGTATTTACTCAAGTCTATCTTATGACCGAAGGTGGACCTGGGTATAGTTCAAATGTGCTTATCTATTACACATATGAGTATGCATTTAAATTTTGGAATATAGGAATGGCATCTGCACTTACAACTATTATGATCCTCTTTTTACTCTTATTAGTACTTATTATATTTGGGGTATTTGAAAAGAGGATCACCTACTCTGTAGGATAGGAGGAAAAAATGGAAGCAAAGTGGAAAATTTATCTAAAATATATAATCTTATTTATCGCTGTTGGTGTAATATTTGTACCATTTTACCTTATGATAACTATGGCATTCAAAAACTACAATGAAATCCTTACAGGAAACTACCTCTTGCCCACACTACATCCCCATTTGAAAAATTTCAAGGTAGTATTTGAATCGGCACCATTTTTTACATACCTAAAAAATACGGTAATTGTAGTTTTGGGGATACTTGCCATACAACTTCTCTTAATAATACCTGCAGCATATGCATTTGCACGGTTAGAGTTTAAATATTCAGATATCTTGTTTGCCCTATTTATAGTTCAAATAATGCTTCCCTTAAATGCACTTATCGTTCCGAATTACCAAATTATAAAAAGTATGGGACTTGTAAATACCCGACTTGCCATGATTCTACCCTTTGTAGCAAGTGGCTATGGTACTTTTCTCTTAAGGCAAGCCTTTAAACAGATACCAAAATCCCTTGAAGATGCGGCTATAATTGATGGGTGTGGACATTTTCGTTTTCTCTGGTATGTAGTTTTACCACTTGCAAAACCTACACTTATCACCTTCTCGCTTATAAGTATCGCAACACACTGGAACGATTACCTTTGGCCCCTTGTCATTACAGATACGGACAGTGTACGCACTCTCACCATCGGGCTTGGTATGTTTGTGCAACAAGAATCAGGGGCAGATTGGGGCGTACTTATGGCAGCAACACTATTTATCTCTTTCCCAATAGTGCTTTTGTTTTTAATATTACAAAGGACATTCCTACGAAACTTCTTTATGACATCAGGGATAAAAGGGTAATGATAAAGAGAAAGGAATTAAAGGGGTATCCTCAGTATCTAAAATATGCATATGGTGATGTAGTTATCGACCGTATCGGGGGAAAGGAGGTCTATAGGGACTATCTTGTAGAAAAATGGGCAAAAGATAATAAAGAAAAGTACTACAAGGCACTTAAAAAATATTTTTCAGATTTTGAGAGCTTTGATGAGCTAACAGATGAAGAGATCTATGGGGGGATATATAAATTAAGAAAAAGGTATTTAGATGATGAATTTTTCGAAACTATTCGCAAAATCCGCATAGAAAATCTAAAGGCCAAAGCAAAAGGGCCTTTTTCAAAAGATATTAAGAAGGCATTTTTGGATATACTTTTTTACGATATCCAAATGGAAAATAGGGATTATGATACCCCTATTGATAGATGGGATATTTTGAAAGAAAGGGTAATAGACAAGGCTTCAAATCTTATCCTTATCCCAGGGCATTATCTTATGATACCATACATTTTCAGCTTTCTATCGGTTTTTAATACATCGGATAGAAAGATAATCCTTTTACTAAAAGATGAGAGCATATACAATGAACCTATAGAAGAAGACCTAAAACAGGTATCATCAAAATTCTCATTTGAAATATATCGATATCATTCCAATGGGGTAGGACTTGATGTAAACAGCCTCCCTTCAAGGCTGGTAAACCTATCTAATAAAGATTATGAAACCTTAGGATTTGGAGAAAAAATGCTATTTTCCCTCCATAATGCCCCTTTTTCTTATTTTATAGGTACACATATAAAGGCCTCACAGGTAAGGATATATACAAATATTCAACCAGTATATGATGATAAAATTCCTTACATTTTATCCTATATACCAAAGAGAGAGATACCAGCAGAGGATTTCCTGGGAGTAGAGAGGGTAAAAAAGACACTTTTTCATTTCGAAAAGACAAAAAATATGGGGCAAAATGCGATTTTACCATACTATTTTAATTTCTACTCTACTACATTCTCCCCGAAAAAATTTAAGGATTTTAGGATAGATAGTGAAAAAAATATGATAGAGGTTTTAAAAAAGCGAGATAGCACCCTTTTCCATATTATAGATAAAAGATTAGAAAAACATGGAAGATACATAAAGAGCTACTACAACCTAGAAAATATGGAAAATACCCCTTATCCTTTGGGTGCAAAAGAGTGGCAAAATGGGGTTCTTGTTACAGGTTTAGTATTGGATAATCTTAAGGTTTTCCAGCCAAGGGTAATACTTTCAGAGCATCTGGGATATGGGAAGATATCCCCAAGGACCCTTATAAAAAGAGGAATTATAGGAGATAGGACCCTTTTTTACTTTAATTTTCTCTATTTTTTTACAGAAAAACTTATAAAAGATTATAACTATATAAGGAAAGAACTTCCATATGAAAATATAGAAGATAAGGAGTTTTTCTTGGGATATAGATATATAAGGCAAGATAATTTTGAGACATTTCCCCTTTATAATAAGGGATTTTTCGGATATACAGAAGAAGGGACTCCCATATTTGGGAGAAGGAAATTAGAAGGGGGCAAAATTGAGATAGAAGGAGTAATGATTTCATGGGATAAGGATATGGTAAACCCCATATACCCACAAGATTTCTGTATATATACACCTTTTATAAAAAATAAGGAATTAGGAAAAAGAGATATTGATTATATGAGGTTTTCGTATCCTGTTGGGGAAAACAGGTTTAATATAATCATCGTAAATGATAAAATCATTGCTATAAGAGATGGGGATGTACTTTTGCCATCTGTAGGTGTGGTACTCTCTTTTTCAAAAAAGAGCATATATGTACAAAAACTTAAGGAAAAGTTACTATTGGCACCCCTTGAAGACGGATACTACAAGATTAGAAGGCCTTATAGTATAAATATAAAGCTTAACCCTCCATCTCTTATACCCCCTCATGTCTGGAAAAGGACAAAATGGGTATATGGAGGGGGGACGCTTCTTGTCCAAAATGGCAAGAATCTAGTAAAAAACAAAGAAGATGCGGGAAAGGCATTTTGGGAGGAGGGATGGTATCACCCACTTTCTAAAAGGACCCAAGAGACCCAGGTACAAGAGTGGGTACGAGGTCCAAGGAATATAATTGGTATCACAGATAGTGGTAGGTTTTTTGTTATGACATTTTCAGGACGTACAAAGGAATCTCGTGGTGTTTGTTTCGATGAGGCCATAAAGATCATAGAAAAAGAGATTGTACCACAAAAGATTCAATATGCACTAAATCTTGATGGAGGCTCATCTGTCTGTTTGGGTTTTATTGAAAATGGTGAATTTTTTGAGCTCAATTACCCCGCACCATCCCCTACCACCCCTGCCGGTATGGTCCGCCCTGTAAACTCTATGATGATACTTGAAAAGGTGTTATAATCTCAATCTCTTCCAAAATAAGCATTTTTTCTTGTTTTAGGCTTGATAAACATATTTAATTTACGAGAAAAGCTATTAAGAGATTTAGGCAGAACCAAAGATGAGGATACGGGACTAGATTAAAAATTCCTAAAAAGACAATAATACTCCTTAATAAATTAGGCATTAGGAATATTACTTAAAGAGAGAGATTGGAATTAAAAAAATATTTTTAAGTATAGTGGTTGACACTTCCAAAAAAGAAGTTATACTATTATTAAAGGGTGGATCTAAATGTTAGATATAAAAAACACTCAGTCTCGGAAAAAAAGAGGTAGAGGCCTACTTTTACATCTAAAAACCCATGAGAATAGACCTCTGGAAAAGAGGAGTATCTCCAATACTTACCCTGCAGGAATATAGGGGAAGAAAATGGAATTGGAAAAGCTAATAATAAATTCTCTGATTAAAGGGGATTTTGTCCTTTATTTCCAGCCCCAGGTGAATTTGAAAACAAATAAAGTAACAGGGGCAGAAGCTCTTATAAGAATGATTGGGCCAGATGGTAACATCATACCTCCGGGTGTATTTATTCCCCGTGCAGAGGAGAGTGTATATTTGATTTCTCTTATAGGTGAATGGGTTATCAAAAACTTGCCCAATTATGTTTTTGATATAGTCAAAGAAATTAAAGAACCAATCAAATTTTCTTTCAATATCTCTGCCAAAGAGTTTGAATCAAAAGATTTCCTTGCTGTTTTTAAAAATCTGGTAGCGAAAAAGAATCTAACAAATATTTTGTATGGAGTAGAGATCACAGAAACCGGGCTAATGAAAGATATTGACTATATCAAAGAAATTCTCAAGACAATCCATCAAGCAGAATTTGAAATAATACTTGATGATTTCGGCACCGGGTTTTCTTCCCTAAAGTATTTAAGAGAATTCCCCATAGATCAATTAAAATTGGATAAAAGCTTTGCTGATTATCTCCCTCAGGACAAAAAAACTACTGTAATAGTAAAGCATGTAGTGAACTTATGCAAGGAATTGGGAATAAAAGTAATAGCAGAAGGAATAGAAACAGAGGAACAATTAAAATTTTGCAAGGATTGCGAGGTAGATGAAGTACAGGGATTCTACTTTTCAAAACCCCTTCCAAAAGATGAGTTTATCAAATATGTAAAAAGAATGAGTGTAGAAGCAAAAGAAGAATTGGAAATATACAACTTCATAAAATGGGAAGAAGCACTGAGTGTAAAAGATGATATGATCGATATTCAGCATATGATACTCTTAAATATCATAAACAGATTTTATAATGCCCTCATGACAAAAAAACTTAACCACAATATGGCTTATAAGCTTTTCACAGAAAGTCTGGATTATTTTAAAATGCACTTTAACTATGAAGAGAACTTCCTGAAAAATATAGGATTTCCAGACTTTACCTCACATAAGAATTCCCATGAAAAGATAATGGAATATCTGAAAAAACTGAAAGACAGAATAGAAAAGGAAAAAATAGAAATCTCTGAAGCCTTTTTTCACTTCCTAAGGGACTATTACAAGGAACACATCACAAAAGAAGATAAAAAATTTGCTGAGTTTCTAAAAAAGCAAGAGGTGAATAAAAATTCTCATTGATTGTACAAATTATCACTTGACAAATTAATACATCTATGATTAATTTAATATTAAGTTTTTATTTTAAAATATAAATAATTAATAAATAACCTTTATAAATATAAAATTTTATTTGGCAATAATAGATATTGAGGTGTCTTTTGTATTACAGTCTTTTAGTATTGTTTTTATTAATAAATATCGGTATATCTATTTTTATTTTTGTAAGGCTCTTATTTCTGTCTCTTTATGTGTTAACATTTTTCACATATTCCTTTACCAAAAATAGACCGGGTATTTTTTCATATATAGTAAGTACCCTTCCTCTTATGGGGATTATTGTTATATTCTTAAGACATGATGTCATATTAGGGCTATCTGCATATAATTTTCTCAAAGTACCCCCCTAGCAATCTATCTTTCTATTTTTTCTCTGCTATTTCTGGAGGATGCATTAAACAGAAAAGACCTGAAAGAAGTAAAGAGGGTATCTCATAAGATAAAAGGGGCAATATCTACCTTCTCGGTAATTCTATCTGGTATCTTTAAGGCAATAGAAGATGGGATTAAACTCTGATTATGAAGAGATTATGTATCTACTGGATATATTGAAAGAGAAGGTATCAATTTTAAAGGAGAGACTGGAAATTTCAAAGAGAAGGCATAGGAAAGGGGGCGGATAGATGATATAAATTTCATTATTTATTAATTTAATTAAGAAGGAGGAAAATATGACTATTAAAGGAAAATTAATTATTTTTATAGGGATTTTTATTCTTTTACTTCTGACTATGGGAAGTATATCTATATATTTTACAAATAGGGTATTAATATCGAACAATAGGGCCTTAAATGCTCAGGATATGGTAATAAATGGATCTAAATTCTTAAAGAAGTTCTTCCTGTGGAAGGGAGATGTATATGAGTATCTCTTTATTGGAGGAAAAAAACCTGCCCTTGATCCAAAAAAGACAGAGTTCTGGAAAGATTTCACAGAACTTTTAAACTCTTCTTATGTGAAATCCCTTCCTGATGATGTAACACTCTATCTGAAAAATACAGCAGGCCTTATAGATGAGATTTCAGAACTTGTAAAAAAGACAGGTGAGGACAGGGAAAAGTTGATAAAGATATTCAAGGGAGAGATTGCACCAAAGATAGATGAGGTAGATGAAAATATAGCATCATTTATAGATAAGGTAAATGACATATCAAATAGGTATCAGGAAATTGCTGTAAATAGCTCCTCTACCTCGAAAAAAACGATGATTTTATTTATTATTCTCTTTTCCATACTTAGCCTGGTTATAGGTACAATAATACTTTACTCCATTATCACACCTATAAACAAAATTGTGAGTTTTATGAAAGAGCTATCAGAGGAGATGAAAGAGGGTAAGGGAGATCTTACCCGTGAAATCCCAAAGATATCTGGAGAACTGGGTATATTGGCAGAGGGAATAAATGTATTTATTGAAACTGTAAAGGATATGATCACATCTGTTAACCATGTATCAAATGAATTAAGTGAGACAGCAAAGAGCATATCAAATTCTATTTTTGATATATCAGACTCTGCCCAATCCCTTGCATCTACATCAGAGGAGTCATCTGCAACGGTGGAAGAGATAAATGCATCCATCGATGAGATAGCAAATAATTCACAAGATATAGCAAATGTATCAGAAGAGGTGGCACATGATGCAGAAAAACTGGCAGATGATACGAAAAAAATGGGCGCACACTCCAAGGTAGTTATGGATAACTCACAGAATGTGCATAAGGCAGTGGCAGAACTTCATGAAGCCATAAAGAAAACAGTAAAGCTTATAGAGAGGTCCAGAGAAATCACAGATGATACAAAGGAGCTTTCTTTAAGGGGACAAAAGGCTATAGAAGATTCTGTATCAGGTATGGAGAAGATAAATCAACAGGTAAGACACCTCGTAGACATTGTGGATAAACTTGGGAAATCCTCAGAGGAGATCGGTAAAATTATTGAGGTGATATCAGATATAGCAGATCAGACAAATCTCCTTGCACTAAATGCAGCCATTGAGGCAGCCCGTGCAGGAGAACATGGAAGAGGATTTGCAGTAGTTGCAGATGAGGTAAGAAAACTTGCAGAAAGATCACAACAGGCAGCAGGTGAGATAGGAAACCTCATAAGAGGTATACAACAAGAGGTGGAAAGTGCTGTGGTTGCCACCAATGAAGGTATGAAAGAGGTAGAGAAGGGTGTGAATCTGGTAAAAGAGGCAGGCCTTATCTTTGATAAGATAAATAGCGGTATAGAGAATATATCTTCACTGATAGAGGATATATCCAATAATTCTCAAAAAGAAAAAGAAAAGGGAGACCTTGCCACAAATTACATGGAAGAAAGTATAGGAAGTATAGAAAATATTATAACACTCATAGAGGATAATGTAAGTAATATAGTGGATATGTCACAAAAGGTACAGGATGTAAATGAAAAAGTTGCATACATATCTGCATCAACCGAGGAACAGG
>CAYWXH010000066.1:0-9956 GCA_964462295.1 uncultured Atribacterota bacterium | reverse complement strand
GACTGCAGCCCTTATGTACTATTCTGATACAGGAGTTTTTCCCCCAGATGATGATCAGTATTATGGTACAGGTTTGGATCCTTATCATGGTATAGATTTTCTTGAAAATGTATCTAATGTAGAAGGTTGGGATGGCCCCTATCTTGAATCTTGGGGTATGAATCCCTTTAATAAGGTGCCTGGAGGAGAGGATGATGGATATCAGTGGGAAGGTACATGGATTGCAGATGGTTATTCTCACTCCACTATAAATACCATAGATTTTGATGGGGATGGAGTTGCTGACCCTTGTGTTGAATTAGGGTTTGAAGCTCTTTCATTAGGCCGTGCACTATATGTAATGCAGTATATAGATAAGAGGATAGACGATGGAGACCTTGCTACAGGGAATTTCAGACGCGGAGACAATACTAATAATAATAACCAGCCTAATACCAGTCATTGGGCCTATTATAGGGTTACCTGGGAATAGATAAAAAAGAGGCCAAATCGGCCTCTTTTTTTATGGGAAAAGCAAGAATTTTATGGCAGATGCGATAATTATAATAATAAGTACGATCCTTACCCATGCAGAGCCCTTTTTCACAGAAAGGTATGTAGAAAGGTGTGCACCAACTACCCCTCCCCCTGCAAGTACAATACCATAGAGAAATTGTACCCTTCCCGTTAGAATAAAAACAAGGGTAGAAAAGAGTGTATATATCATTGCAACACCCATCTTTACTGCATTTGCCCTTACAAGGTCAAACCCTACAAAAAATACAAGGGAGAGTATAAGGAAAAAACCTATCCCTGCCTGTAGAAACCCACCATATATACCTAATAAAAAGAAGATTACATATGTGATGAGACTGTTTTTTCTCAAATCTTTCTTTCCCTTTATCATTGTCTCTTTGTTCATAAAGATAAAGGGTATCATGGCAAGGATTAGGATTCCCACTATCTTTTCTAAAAGATCTCTTGGGATAGATACAGAAATATATGCCCCAAGCATAGCACCAAATAGTGCAGGTATCCCTAAAGGGATAGCATATTTGAATGTGCCAAGTCCTTTTTTCTCAAATCTATATGTAGAATATGAGGTTATTATAAAATTTGCAAGTCTATTTGTACCATTTGCTATATCTATAGGAAGTCCTGCAAATACAAGCACGGGGAGTGTAATAAAAGAACCTCCTCCTGCAAGGACATTCATAAATCCTGCAAATATACCCGATATAAAGATAAATATAAATTTTACAATAAGTATCCAGTTCACTGTTAGCCCTCTTTTACTTTAGGAAGCATCTTATACTCTGGAAGGGATACTATTTTTTGGATACTACTTACAAATATATCTACCTCTTCTTTGGTATTGTAAAAGTATAAAGATGCCCTTACTTTTTCTCTTTCTCTTGATATTTTGTAGAAATTAAACCATGCATTTACACAAAATTCTCCACTTCTTACCATAATATTTTCCCATGCATCTAAAAGACTTGCTATACCTATTTTGGGGGAGCCATCATCTAAATAAACCATACCAGATCGATTGAATATAAGTGTAGTTATTCCACTTCTTTTCTCTGGAGATGAAGGACCAATTATGGAAAACTCTTCTCCATATGTGGGAAGGGCCTTTAATTTCTCGTCAAGATAGGTATTAAGCCCTTCTTCATAGTGTGCTATGTTTTTAAGCCCTATTTCCATAAGATATTCGGCAGCTTTTCCTGCCCCTATCATACCTGCGTAATCTTGAAGTCCTGCCTCAAATCTATGGGGTGGGTCAAGGTAGATAGGGTCTTTGTCCAAAAATGTATCAGAGATCATGCCACCACCTTTTATAAAAGGGGCTATCTCTTTTAATAGATCGTATTTTCCATACAATACTCCTATCCCTGAAGGTCCACACATCTTATGGATAGAAAAAGAGAGAAAATCTATGTCATCTTTGGTTACATCTATCTCATTATGGGGTATGTATTGTGCCCCATCAAACATTACCTTTGCCCCATATTTGTGTGCAATTTTAGTGATTTCCCTAAATGGTATAGTGTATCCATCTAAGTTAGAAGTAATTCCCATACTTACAAATGTTATACCCTTTTCCTTCAGTGTTTTTTCAAAACCTTCAAGGTCAAATGTGTAGTCACCTTTAAATGGAAGATAATAATATTCTATAAGTCCTTTCTTTTCTAAATCTTTCCATGGATAAAGATTGGAATTGTGTTCTTTAGTAGTAGTTAGTACTTTATCGCCTTTTTTCCATGGGTATCCATTTGCAACAATATTTATTCCCTCTGTAGTATTTCTTATAAAGACTATCTCTTTTTCACTCTTTGCCCCTATGAATTTTGCTATAGTTTCTCGAGATTTTTCTATCCTCTTATTTATCTCGTGGGAAAACCAATGGGCACTCCTACCCTCTCCTCCACATGCGGGAAATTTCATATAATATTCTAAGATAGCATCTATTACAGGTTTTGGTTTTAGGGTCATACATGCATTGTCAAAGTATATAGGATATTTTCCATTTCTTTTTTCAAAAAGTGCAGGAAATTCATTTCTCTTATTTTCTATCATTTTACCCCTCCGATTTAAATTTTTTTTATTATAACATAAAAAAAGATTGACAGACGATAAAAATTTTGATATAATCAAAAAAAATTATCCATTTTTTAATTATATCAAAGGAAAACTTTATATGGATTTTTATAATATTGGGAGGAGGATTAGACAACTCCGCAAAAGATACAACATTAGATTATCCGATATATCCTCCAAGACAGGTATCTCACTCTCCTCTTTGAGTCTTATAGAAAATGGAAAACTTATTCCAACCCTTAAGAATTTAGATGAGATAGCCACATTTTTTGGGGTACATATATCTTACTTTTTTGAAGATGATAAGAATGGAGATATATATCTCTTATTTAAAAAAGATGATTATATTGAATTGGAGAGTAAGAATTTTAAAAGTAAACTGAAATTTTTACTCCCAAAGATAAATAGATGTATCCATCCTGTACTTTTAGAAATAGAGCCAGGAGGAAGAAGTGGGCCCCCAACGAAGCATAAAGGTTGGGATTTTGCCTATATAATTCAGGGAAGGGGTAGGGTATACATAGGAGAAAATATGGTGGAAGTAGAAGAAGGGGATAGTCTCTTGATAGATTCAAATTATCTCCATTATGGTGAAAATATTGGAGATACTAGGCTTATAAGTATATGGATAGGAATAGAAGAGAAGGGGGGAGAAGAAGGTGAAAAAGATAATAAATAGCCCGGAGACTTTGGTTGATGAAATGCTTGAAGGGTTTGTAGATCTTTATGCTGATATTGTAGCACTTGTACCTGGGACGAGGGCTATAAAGAGGAAAGATGCCCCAATATCGGGAAAGGTAGCCCTTATTACAGGAGGAGGCTCAGGACATGAACCTGCACATGCAGGTTTTGTAGGACCTGGTATGCTTACAGGGGCCATAGCGGGAGATGTCTTTACAGCACCATCTTTGGAGCATACCCTTGAACTTTCTAAAGAGGTCTATAGTGGTGAAGGGATCCTCTATATAATAAAGAATTATGCCGGTGATATTCTTATGTTTGAGACGGCAATGGAGATGCTCGAAGATGAGGGTATAAAGTCTGATAAGATTATTGTCCACGATGATATCGCAGTAGATGAAGAAGATGGAGAGATAAAGAGAAGAGGTGTCGCAGGCACTGTACTTATCCACAAGATTGTGGGAGCTGGGGCAGACGAAGGTCTCTCCCTTAATGCCCTAAAAGATTTGGGCGAGAAGGCGATAGCCCGTGTAAGGACTTATGGAATGGCACTTTCTCCCTGTGTAATTCCTGCAAGGGGTGAGCCAAACTTTACACTGGGGCCAGATGAGATAGAGATAGGTATAGGTATCCATGGAGAGCCTGGGGTAGAGAGGGTGAAGATGCAAGATGCGCATACCCTCGTTAGATCCATGATGGACAAACTTTTAAAAGAGACTGTTTTTGCAGATGCCAAAGAGGTACTCCTTATGGTAAATGGGATGGGGGCAACACCCCTTATGGAACTTTTTGTAGTTTTTAAAGAATCGATATCTTATCTAAAGGAATTGGGAATTGAGGTTTCCCGCAAAATGGTAGGTGAATATATGACATCTCTTGAGATGGGGGGATTTTCTATTACTCTATTAAAACTCGATGAGGAATTGAAACATTATATAGATTATCCGACAAGAGCTCCTGCCTGGAGGATATAAATGGAAAAACTAAAGGTAGAAGATCTAAAGGATATAATTATCTATATATCCAACTATTTAATTGATAAGGCATCATATTTAGATGAACTTGATGCAAAAACAGGAGACGGAGAACACGGCTCAAACCTTAAAAAGGGACTCAAGACTCTCATCTCTAAGCTTGAGGGAGAAAGATTTGATGATATAGGTAGTCTTTTTAAAACTGTAGGGCTTACAATCTTTTCCTCAGGCTCTGGTGCAGGACCAGGATACATAGGTTATGGAATAATGAAGGCAGCATCTTTATTTAAAGGATATGATAGTATAGATAAAGATGAGCTTTCTAATTTCTTTTTGGCGATGAAAGACCATATCCAAAAGAGAGGTGGTGCAAAAGTAGGGGATCGCACTCTTATAGATGCCCTAGAACCTGCAGTTACTGCCCTTTCTCAAGGTGGAGAAAATATGTTTTTAGCTGCTTATAATGCGGCAAAAAAAGGTATGGAATCTACAAAGGCACTTACTCCCAAAAAGGGTAGATCCTTTCACTTGGGAGATAGAATAATAGGTGTTCCCGACCCAGGTGCAGCTACTATTACCTTTTTGTTTGAGGCAATAGTAGAATATAAAAAGACTCACCAAAAAGGGAATGTCTAAATAATAACCTAAAGGGGGGATTTTTATGAAAAAGCTTTTGATTGTCCTATTACTTTTTGTTTTTGCCTTTTCAGCTTATGCAATGGCAGGTGAACTTTATTTTGGTCTGAGTGCTCCACTTACAGGTGATTATGCCCAATATGGTGAAGTATTTAAAAAAGGTGTAGAACTTGCATTGGAAGAATTCAATGAAAAAGGTGGCCTAAACGGAACAAAGATAGGGCTTATTGCTATGGATAGTAAAGGAGATCCAAAAGAGGCTGCAAATATTGCCCAAAAATTTGTAATGGATAAGAGAATCATTGCAGAGATCGGCGATTTTACAAGTACATGTTGTCTTGCAGCAGCACCTATATACCAAAGGGCAGGACTTGTACAACTCTCACCTACATCTTCTCACCCTGATTTTACCAAACAAGGGGACTACATGTTTAGAAACATCATTACCCAAGAGGCAGAGGGTCCCTATATTGCATCATATGCCTACAAAGACCTTGGAAAGAGAAAAGCAGCAGTTATATACATCCAAAATGATTGGGGCATAGTGGCAAAGGATAACTTTATCAAAGGATTTAAAAAACTTGGCGGAAAGATTGTAGCAGAGGAGAAGTTTAACCCAGGCACAAAAGACTATACAAATATCCTTACCAAAATAAAGGCAAAAAATCCGGATATTATCTATATTGCTATGATGTATTCAGAAGCTGCGCTTTTGGCAAAACAGATGAAAAAATTAGGGATGGATACACCGCTTATTGGAACTGGAGCACTCTACTCCCCTAAACTTATCGAATTGGGAGGGGATGCAGTAGAAGGGCTCTATTGTACAAGTTCTTTTTATCCATACTCGGATAATCCTATAGTAAAGGCCTTTGTGAAGAAGTACAAGGAAAAATATGGAGAAATTCCAAATATGTTTGCAGCTCAAGCCTATGATGCAGCAGGATTGCTCCTTGCCGCACTTAAAAGCATAGACGGAAAGATTACGCGAAAAAAGGTAAAAGAGGCATTGGAGAAGATAAAGGATTATCCTGGAGTCACAGGCCTTACGACTTTTGATAAGAATCATAATGTAAAGAAGAAATTAACCAAACTTGTTATAAGAAACGGTGAGTTTGTAGAATTTAAGAAATAGTATTTCTTAGAGGGGGGAGGGGTTAAGCCCTTCCCTTATTTTATCTTATGAGGAGGGTACATGTTTGGTCAGCAAATCGTAAATGGCTTGGCTCTTGGTCTTACTTATTCCCTTACTGCTATCGGTTTTACCCTTATCTTTGGAGTATTAGGACTTATCAATTTTGCACATGGTGAAGTGTATATGTTGGGTGCATTTATCGCCTTTACTCTTGTTGCATTTTTGGGTGTAAATTATTTTGTGGCCTTTTTACTTGCCATTGCGTTTTCAGGACTTGTGGGATATTTTTTAGAGCTTATAGCCTTTAGACCTTTGAGGAACGCTATCCCTGAGGCAACACTTATTGCAACTCTTGGGGTTTCTACATTTCTAAAAGAACTTGCAAATATCATTTGGGGACCAGAGGTACACACGATAAATACCCCATTACTCTCTTCATCTTTTGCAATAGGCCATATACAAATTTCTGTGATTCAGATAGTTATTTTGATTGTTTCTATTCTCCTTATGTGGGGCCTTCAGATTATCCTTTATAGAACCAAGACAGGATATGCAATACGGGCTATATCCCAAGATATGGGAGCATCTTATCTCATGGGTGTCAATGTAGATAACACTATTGCTATGACCTTTGTGATAGGTTCTGCACTGGGTGGTGCTGCAGGGGTGTTAATGGGGACATACTATGGGGCCTTTTATCCTACCATGGGGTATATGCCAGGACTTAAGGCATTTGTAGCAATGGTATTAGGGGGCCTTACAAGTATCCCCGGTGCAGTAGCTGGTGGGGTAATCCTTGGTATATCTGAAACCCTGGCAGGTGCCTATATATCCGCAGGGGTCCAAGATGCTATCTCGTTTTTAATACTTATACTTATACTACTCTTCTTTCCTCAGGGACTTTCAGGAAGGAAAAGGAGTGTTTAAATGGGAAACAGGGGGATGTATCTTTATAAATTAATTGCTATAATTTTACTCCTTATAGGTATTGTATTTCCGTTTTTCATAAAAGATCAGTATATTTTGCGTATCATAAATATGACATTTATCTATATAATTCTTAGTATGAGCCTAAACCTTATAACAGGTGTTACAGGACAGTTTCATTTAGGACATGCAGCATTTTATGGAGTAGGTGCATACACAGCCGCTCTTTTGGCGGTAAAGCTTCATATACCTTTTCTCATTGCGTTTATTGCAGGGGGTCTAGGGGCGGCATTTATTGGTTTTCTCATAGGACTTCCTACTATAAGATTACGGGATATATATCTTACTGTAACTACTTTAGGATTTGGAGAGATAGTAAGATTGATACTTCTTAACTGGGTAAGTGTAACAAGGGGACCTATGGGAATACCAGGTATTCCTTATCCTGATATTTTCGGACTTAAGATCATGTCCCAGATAGATTTTTATTATCTTATATTTGTAGTGCTTGTTTTAAGTGTTATTACACTATTTAGAATAACTTATTCCAGATATGGGGATATTCTTCGTGCAATAAGAGAAAATGAACTTGCCGCAAAAACCCTTGGTATAAATACTACTGTGTACAAGGTGACAGCCTTTGTGGTAGGTGCCTTTTTTGCAGGACTTGCAGGCTCTCTCTTTGCATATTTTTCTGCATATATAAGTCCTGATAGTTTTACCTTTGCAGAATCTATAAATATTCTTGCAATGGTAGTAATAGGTGGGCTGGGAAGTATGCCAGGTGCAATATTAGGTGCTGTTATTCTTGCCCTTGCCCCAGAGGGATTTAGATTTTTGGCAGAATATAGGATGGTGGTTGTAGGGCTTTTGATGCTAGGTGTTATTCTTTGGAGAAATAGTGGAATAATTGGGGAGCAGGCGGCAATTAGATTTATGAATATGAGGATTGGTGGTAGGCAAGATGCTTCTTAGAGGAGAGAAACTTGTAAAGAGATTTGGTGGCCTTGTAGCTGTTGACAATGTAGATTTTGAGGTAAGAGAGGGTGAAATATTTGGCCTTATCGGACCAAATGGTGCAGGTAAAACTACACTTTTTAATCTTATTACAGGTGTTATGGAACCCACAGGAGGAAAGATTTACATAAAAGATAGTGAAGTTACAGGTCTTCCCCCTTATGAGATCTCTAACCGGGGAATATCACGTACCTTCCAAGAGATAAAACTCTTTAAGGCCCTTAATGTAGAGGAAAATATTATGATAGGTATGGTTTCAAATACTAAAATAGGCCTTTTTAATACAATTTTTCACTCCTCTACTTATAAAAGGGAAAAGAGGAAAATGGAGGAGAAAACCCGAGAAATACTTAGTATAGTAGGACTTAGTCATAGGATGGGGTGGCAGGCAAAAAATCTTCCTTATGGCGAGCAAAGAATGTTGGAAATAGGTAGGGCCCTTGCCAAAGAACCTAAAATTCTTGCACTTGATGAACCTGCTGCTGGTATGAATGAACAAGAGTCAGACAAACTTTTAGAAACCATAGATTATATAAGGGATCAATTGGGTATAACAATATTTATAATAGAACATGATATGAAGGTAATCATGTCTATATGTGATCGGATAATGGTTATGGATTTTGGACAAAAGATTGCAGAGGGAAATCCTGCCGAAATTCAAACCAATCCATTGGTAATAGAGGCATACCTTGGGAGAGAGGAATAATGCTTAAAATAGAGGAGCTCCAAGTTTATTATGATGCCATACAGGCCCTAAAAGGAATTTCTTTTGCTGTAGAGAAGGGGAGTATAACTGCCCTTATAGGAAACAATGGGGCAGGAAAAAGCACTACACTAAATACTATATCAGGTCTTATAAAACCAAAGAAGGGAAAGATATTTTTTGAAGGAAAAGATATTACACGATTAAAACCACATGAGATAGTAGCATTGGGAATAGTCCAAGCACCGGAAGGAAGAAGGCTTTTTCCTGAGATGACTATTAGGGAAAATTTAGAAATGGGGGCTTTTGTAAAAAATGACCCAGACTATATAAAAAATAAAATAGAAGAGATATATGCACTTTTTCCCATTTTAAGAGAACGTGAAAAGGATAAGGCATGGACCTTAAGTGGTGGGCAGCAGCAGATGCTAACACTTGGGCGTGCCCTTATGGGAGACCCAAAACTTCTTATGTTGGATGAGCCTTCTTTAGGTCTTGCCCCACTTTTGGTAAAACAGATATTTGATTATATTTTAAAGATAAAGGCAAAGGGAGTTACCATACTTTTAATAGAACAAAATGCAAAGGCCGCTCTGAAGATTGCAGATAAGGCATATGTGCTTGAGACAGGAAGTATAGTACTTGAGGGAGGAGGGGCAGAGCTTTTAGAAAATCCTGAGGTTCAAAAGTCGTATCTTGGGGTGAAATAAAAATAAGGGGGTAAATTATGATAAAAAATAATCCTACTATAAGTGATTCGGATACTATCAATCTTCGTAACTTTATAGAACATAGGGCAAGTTGGATGGCTCTTTTGTTGGATGAGGCAAAAAAAGAAGGGGTAGATCCTGAAAAGATAGGAAGATCCGCCGTGTTTAGGATGGGTCAGATACATGGGCAAAAATTTAAAGATGCAAAAAATATGAAAGAGTTTGCTGAAAAATTCTTGCCAGATCATATTAGAAAGGTTTTTGAGATGGAGATCGTAAATCTTACAGATGATACATTAGAGGTGCATTTTGGATATTGCCCATTAGTTGCCGCATGGCAAAAATTGGGACTTTCTGATGATACGATAGAACTATACTGTGATATCGCTATGGATGGGGACCGTGGCATATCCAGTGTAAATGGAATGGAGCTTACATTAGATGGTACTATTGCCCAGGGAAAGGATAAGTGTATTGCGATATTTAAAAAGGTGAAATGATTTTTTAACGGGGGTTGATACCCCCGTTAAATCTCCTCTCTTTTTATATAATCTATTATATATGCTGTAAATTTTTTGAAATCCTTT
>CAYWXH010000065.1:0-9966 GCA_964462295.1 uncultured Atribacterota bacterium | reverse complement strand
AAACCCCCATCCAAAAGTATTCAAAATTTGTAAATTTAAGGGCAAAATTTGCAAGGGCTGAAGATATAAATATAAGTATTAAAATACCTACCAAGCCCCCTAATGCAGAGGCTACAAGGTCGATGCTCAAGGCAAGGGAGCCTTTGCCTTTTTTTGTAAGTTCATATCCATCAAGTATGGCTGCTCCAGAGGCAGGGGTACCTGGAATCCTCAAAAAGGTAGCAGGGATATCGCCTGCAAATATTGCGGTAAACTCTACCCCTATAATCATGGCAAGCCCTGCAATGGGTGACATATAATAACTTAGGGGGACCAAAAGCGCAACGGCCATTGTAGCCGTAAGCCCTGGTACACCACCCACAAATATACCAAAAAACATAGCTAAGATCCATGGAACCAAGACATGTAACTTAAATATACCTGCAAGAGCCTCTAACAAGATTTGCCTCCTTTATATATAAAGATTGAGAAAACCTCCAGGTAGGGGAATCCGAAATAGTTTTTCAAATATAAGGATCAGGATAGCCAATACTATAAATGAATATACAATACTCTTTATCTTACCTACACCCAATAGATACATAATGGCAAGGGAAAATAAAAATGTTGTTATAATAAACCCGAGGGGTATAAGAGAAATTGTATAAAGAAATATAGCCAAAACTATAATTAACACATTTCTCATTCCTTTTTTATTCACACCTTGGAGAAAGAGATATCTGGTACTATGTTTTGCCTCAAAAAACTCTAATATACCTACAAAGATAAGGAAGAAAGCTATAATATTTGGAAAAAAAGAGGGCCCTGGTACTTTTTCTTTTCCTATATTGAATTTCGGAAAATGAAGGGTAAGAATTATGGTAATTATGCCCAAAAAGATAGATAAAAAGCCAATTATATGTTCCACTTTTATCTTCATGTAACACCTCTTTATATAGGGGGCAAGATTGCCCCCTATATAAAACTTATTTTATATATCCTGCGATCTTTAGTACATGATTCCAGCGATGATAATCTTCTTCTAAAAACTTTTCAAACTCTTGAGGTCCCCTTATTTTTATCCCAAAACCGTTTTTTTCCATAAAATCTTTAAATTCTTTGCTATCTGTTACATCCTTTATTGTTTTATAAAGCACATCGAGTCTATCTTTTGGTGTCTTTTTTGGGGCTGCAAACCCTCTCCATGTACCTGCACTCCAATCTATGCCATTTTCTTTAAGGGTGGGAACATCGGCAAAACGCGGATCCCTCTCAGGGGCCATAAGGGCCAATGCCTTAAGTTTTCCTGCCTTAATCTGTGGAGCAGCCTCGGGATAACTACATGTAATTACACTCACATGTCCCCCTAAGAGTTCTGTAATTGCAGGGGCTGCACCCTTTGATGGGATCCATTTCACCTTTTTAGGATCAATCCCTGCCTTATCTAACATTCCTACTCTTGCAAGATCCCAAATAGAGCCTGCCCCTGAGCCAGAAAATGTAAATTTCTCTGGGTCTTTTTTGATTGCATCAATAAGCTCTTCTATATTTTTCCATGGTGCATTTGCCCCTACAATCACCGCAGCATAATCTTGATTAAATTGCATAATAGGTGCAAAATCTTTATAACTTACCTTGGAAAGACCAAGCCACGGAATGGTAGAAAGTTCCATAGTAACAATACCTATTGTATATCCATCAGGTTTTGCATATGCCGCTGCCGAATGGCCAATAGCCCCATTTCCTCCTGTTTTATTCACTACTGTAACAGGAACACCTAATCTCTTCTGCATTTCACTTGCTATAAATCTTGCAGTTCTGTCTGTTCCTCCCCCTGGGGACCAAGGACAGATAATAGTAATGTTTCGTGAGGGGTATTTGGCCCCAAAACCAAATGCAGAAAGGCTAAACAAAAAGACTAATATAATCCCCGTAATTATCAAAAATTTGTACCTACTCATCTTCATCCCTCCTAAAATTTTTAAATTTTAATAAATAGATTAACCCACACCCCCTTTCTTAGAGTATAAATAATACTCCTTCTTACCATACAAAGTGTTCCATTATATGGAACATAGTTCCATATATATCCTATTATTAGATTACTACAAAAAGGATACCTTGTCAAGCATTGACAAAATAATTTTTTCAACACCCATACACTCTACTTTTTATAAATATATACTTTAATTTTCTTTTTTTATGCCGATGTTTAAAAAAATGTCCTATAAAATAATTTTCTGGGTATTATTTTAATTAAATGATAAATAAATGGGGAGGAAAAAATGAAGGAAAAAGGCTTTACTCTTATTGAACTTTTGGTAGTTATTGCGATAATAGGTACCCTTGCAGCCATAATTTCACCAAATGCCTTTAAGGCAATAGAGAAGGCACGTATGGCAAAGACTATAAGTGATATAAAAGCTATTAAAACAGCTATGTTACTCTACTATGCAGATGTAGGGGAGTGGCCCCAAAATCAATATCTATTAGATGATAGCAATTCACTTATGGAAAATATTGAAAATAAAGAAGGATGGGATGGACCATATCTTGAACATACAGGGAAAAGCCCTCTAGTAAGGGAAAGTGTTCAAGGAATGGCGCACCCAGGCTACTACTATATATGGGGAAGACATCATGATAGTTCATGGTGCTATTTTGCATTTAATCTAGATGATGACCCTACTACCACATATTCTGGTGCACCTGCAGGGTGTGAGGTAACAGATGGAATAAGTATAGCACTTTATGGAATAAGAGAACAAGAGGCCTTAAAATTGGATGAGACCTTTGATAGAGACGCCCAAACAGGATACCATGGAAGGCTTAATGTAATAGGCTCCACCTACTGGCTTATATCTTATATGGTAGGACATACTGGTATTGAAGGGGGAATGGGTGCAGGATATTAATATAAGAGGGGGGAAAGATGCCCCCCCTTATATCTCCTTTATAAATTCTTCTATTCTCTTTCTATCCTTTATAGGGGGTGCCTCTCCGGGATAACCCAAGGGTGTTACTGTAGCCACATAGTGATCCTTTGGGATCCCAAGTATCTCTTTTACCTCATCTCTGTCCATATCTGCAATCCAACATGTCCCAAGACCGTATGCCCATGCAGATAACATAAAATGATATGCAAAGATGCAACCATCTTGTATATATCTTGTAGATATGGATGGGTCTGCACATATGGCAACAGCAAGGGGTGCACGGGCAATAGGAGCACTTGATTTTCCCCTTATTGCCCCCAATTTATCCCTTTTTTCCTTATCCTTCACAATTACAAGATAAGAAGGTTGAGAATTTTTTGCACTTGGTGCATATCTTGTAAGTTCAAATACCTTATTTAAAATATCTAACGAGATCTCCTTTTCTTCAAAATACCTTATACTCCTTCGTGTTTTAAGTAATCCTATGGCATCCATGAACATCCCTTCTTTTAAGTTAAATTTGGCCTTCTCTTTTTTATATTTATATACTCATACCCCACTACCATGAGGGCAAATAGTGCAAAATATGGGCTTACAATAATAGACAAGATACTTAATATCCCCCCAATAAGGACAATACTCCTTTCCGATGTAGGGAGTTTTCCATATAAGTAATTACCCAGGGCAACTACTGTAAAAAATACACCTATAAGGGCCATAGCAAAATAGAAAAGAAGTTTTAACACTACAAGAGGGGTCCATGCCTTTACAGGAATGAGAAGAAGCTCTGGCCTATACACAAAGGCAAAAGGTACGATAAGTGCGACAATAGCTGCACGAAATGCCTGAACACCGGTTTTCCAAAAATCTCCTCCAGCAAGGGCAGCTGCTGCATAGGATGTAACGGCAACAGGTGGTGTAAGTGGCCCCAAAATTCCAAAGAAGAAGAGGAAGAAGTGTGCCGCAATAGGAGGTACCCCAAGCTTTACAAGGGCAGGGGCTAAAGTGATAGATGTGATTACATATACAGCTGGTGTAGGCATACCCATACCCAGTATGATTGCAATTATCATAGAGAGGATTAAGAGTATGAAGAGATTTCCCCCTGAAAGTGCTATAAATATATTACTTATTCTCAATGTAAGCCCTGTATAGAGAAGTACCCCTTCAATAAGTCCTGCCATAACACATGCCATAACTACACCCAGAGAACCTGAAATACTATCTCGCATAGAGTGAAGAACCACATTTGACATTCGCTTTACCTTTTTTACAAAAAGGCCATACAAAAGTGTAAGAAAAACAGTGATAACACCAACTATAGGTGGAAGATTTTGAAGTTCAAAACCCAAAAGTAAAAGTCCTACTATAGAGCCTGCAACTAAAGTAGCAAATATAATTTTATCACGATTTGGATTTTCTCTATAAACAAACCACTCTATAAAGAGTGCAAGTCCCAATGCGGCCATCGCACCATACTGAGGAGAAAAACCTTGTGCCAGCACCCATATAAGTACAACAATAGGGACGAGATAGTATCCTTTCGTAAAGATCTCCCTTTTTGGGGGAAGCTCTTCCCTTGGAAGACCGGTAAGACCTGCCTTATTTGCCTCTATATCTACAAAGAGATATACCCCAAAAAAGTATAAAATTGCAGGTATTATAGCAGATATAGATATATTTATATACTTCATACTAAGATAGACTGCCATAATAAAACTTGCAGACCCTAATACAGGTGGCATAATCTGTCCCCCTGTTGATGCTGCGGCCTCTATAGCAGCTGCGGTCTCAGGGGGATATCCTGTCTTTTTCATAAGAGGGATAGTAAATGCACCTGTTGTAAGCACATTTCCCGTTGCAGAACCACTCATCATACCCAAAATAGCACTTGACAAGACAGCAATCTTCGCAGGGCCACCCTTTTTAGAACCTGCGATAGCGGTAGCACTATTTATAAAATATTCACCCATTCCAATTTGGGTAAGTATATTTGCAAAAAACATAAAGAAATAGATATAAAATGTAGAGACCCAGACAGGGGTACCCCATAATCCAAGATTGTAAAGATACATCATAGATACAAAATTTTTTATATCATAATTGGAATTATAAATTCCATAGGCGATAAAGCCCAGAGTTAAAAGTATAAGAGGCAAGCCCAAGATCCTCCTTGCTGCCTCAATAGTAAGGATTATTGCAATACTTCCAAATACAATATCTATAGGATAAACTATACCCTGTCTTAAGGTAAGAGAATTGTACACAAAAAAGATGTACAAAAAGGGGATAAGTACAAGAACAAACATAATCCAATCATAAAAGGGGATCTTCTCTCGGATTTTACCCCTCTCAGGCTTTCCCCGAAGAGGATACTTTAAAAACACAAGTGCAGTTATAAGCCCTATAAATATGGCCATATGTTGTACATCAGAAAATGTAAGCATCTCTATAAGATGCATTACAAATTTTATGTGAAAATTTAAAGACAGAGATATATCACGCAGAATCTCAAGGAATATAGAACTAAAACCTATACTAAATATAAGCATATATGTTGCAAGAATAACTGTTATAATAAGGAAAAGCTTCGTAGGAAAATTGGTCTTCACCTAAATCACTCCTTTCATAAATTTGGGTAAGGGGACATAAAATCTTACTAATTCTAGGGTTTTAATCTATCAGGAATCTTAAAGCCTTTTTCCTTAAAGTATTTATATGCGCCAGGGTGTAATGGTACAGGAATACCACCAAGCACATTTTTCGGATCTACTACCTTTAAGAAAGGTGCAGCTTGGACGATTTCATCAAAATGTTCCCATACAACCTTTGTCATTTCATATACAACGGCCTCTGGTAGATTCTTATTTACAATCATAACCACTGGCACTACTACTACATCTGCATCTTTATCTGTACCTTTATAGGTTCCTGCCTTTATTACACCTTTTGCATAGTAACCCATACCTACAAGCTTAGAGATAACATCATCTGGCATATCAAGTGCCCTTATAGGGGTGGTGGTAGAAAAGGCATAGAAGTTTGGATTTGGGGCGGCAGTATGGTGAATAATGGCATCTACCTTTCCGAGTTTCAAAAGATCCATAGATTGTGGATCTCCTACCTTTACCTTTATTACCATATCCCAAAGACCTGCTGCCTTTAATATATCCTCTGCAGCAACTGCATCACCACTTCCAGGTTCACCAATTGCAACTTTCTTTCCTTTAAGATCGGAGAAACTCTTTATTTTAGAATTTGCCTTTACCAAAAAGTCTGCATATAGCTTATGAAGTGTACCCCATGCCATTATATCTGGATATTTCTGCTTAAACATCTTTTCCCCTCTTACCGCATAATACACAGTGGAAGAGGTAGAGAGGGAAAATGGTGCCTCACCTGTACCTACTTTTCTTGCATTGGATGCAGACCCACCACCAACAGAGGCGGTTGCTTTTATGTCATCTGTATATTTGGAAAGTACCATACATATTGCAGAAAGAGATGGATAGTATGTCCCTGTTGCAGAACCTGTAGGGATCTTCCACTTATAAACCTGTCCAGAAAATGCAAAAACTGTGAAACTAAAAACCAAAAGCAAAGAAATAAACAATACGGAGAAACCTCTTCTCATGTCTCTCCCTCCTTTTTTCAAATTTTGTCCCCTTACCCAAAATCTATAGTCTCTTCGCTACCTCCTCTGCAAACTCTCTTGTACCTACCTTTTTTGCACCATCCATAAGTCTTGCAAGGTCATAGGTAACAATTTTTTCCAAAATAGTTTTCTCCATGGCAGTAATGATCTTATCCCTTACCTCATCCCAACCCATATATTCAAACATCATGGCACCAGTAAGGATAAGAGCACCAGGATTTACCATATTTTTATTCGCATATTTCGGAGCAGTACCATGAGTTGGCTCAAAAAGTGCAACATCATCCCCAATATTTGCACCTGGCCCAAGACCTATACCACCAACCTGTGCCAACAATGCATCAGATATATAGTCACCATTTAGATTGGGAAGTGCAAGGACATCGTATTCGGCAGGCCTTAGAAGGATCTGCTGGAACATGGCATCTGCAATCCTATCATTTATCACGATTGGGGCCTCTTTTTCCTCTCCCTCTCTCTTTACATAATTGGAAAACTCTTCAGATGCCACTTCATAGCCCCAATCCCTAAATGCCCCCTCTGTATATTTCATTATATTTCCTTTATGTACAAGGGTTACCTTTTCTCTCTTTTTCTCTATTGCATATTTTATGGCCATCCTTACAAGACGCTTTGACTTTCTCTTACTCATAGGCTTTATCCCTATACCTGAATCAGGCTCTATCTCTACACCCATCTTATCCTTTAAAAATTCTATGACCCGTAGGGCCTCTTTACTCTCTGCAGGCCACTCTATCCCAAGATATATATCATCCGTATTTTCACGGAATATTACCATATCGACCTTCTCTGGATGGCAGACAGGTGCAGGGACACCTCTAAGATATCTTACAGGACGAACATTTGCATATAGGTCAAGGGTTTGTCTGAGTGTCACATTTAGACTCCTAAAACCTCCACCTACAGGTGTGGTAAGTGGCCCCTTTATGGCAATACCATACTTTTTTATGGTCTCGAAAGTCTCTTTTGGGAGATATTCCCCAAACTTCTTATAGGCCTTCTCCCCTGCATATATCTCAAGCCACTCTATCTCTTTCTCTCCATCAAATACCCTCTTTACTGCTTCATTAAACACTATCTGAGATGCCTTTGTAATATCTGGGCCAATACCGTCTCCCTCTATAAAAGGTATGGTTATCCTCTCTGTCATGGCTATACTCCTTCCCTAATTTTTTCTCTCCAGTAGGCAAGTGCTCCACCTTTTTTGATAATTTCCATCTCTTTTTCACCTATATCGCACTTTAACACAGTAGATTCATTTTTTGTAATATTTTTAAGTAAGATATCATCTTTTAAATCTTTTATCTCTATAACCAACTCATCTCCCTGGTCAATCTTATCATAAAAGATAGGGTCAGAAAACTCAAGTGGTAATATACCAAAATTTATAAGGTTTGCCTTGTGTATCCTGGAAAAAGATTTTACAATAACTGCACGGATACCAAGATACATAGGGGCAATAGCTGCATGTTCCCTACTTGACCCTTGTCCATAGTTTTCACCACCTACAACAAATCCACCGCCCTTCTCCTTTGCCCTTTTGGGAAATTCAGGGTCAATCCGTGTAAATACATATTCTGAAATCTTAGGGATATTTGACCTATATGGAAGGACCTCTGCCCCTGCAGGCATTATATGATCTGTCGTGATATTATCACCTACCTTAAGGAGCACCTCCCCTTCCAGCCTATCCCCAAGAGGCTCTGGAATAGGAACATAACTTATGTTAGGTCCTTTTATAAGTTCTACCTCCTCAGATGTTATAGCAGGTGGGACAATCATATCATCATTTACAGGAAATTCTTCTACTTCAGGAACATCTATCGGTGATATACCCAATTTACGAGGGTCTGTAAGTACACCAAAGAGTGCAGATGCGGCAGCTACCTCAGGACTTACCAAATAGAGTTTTGCATCAGGCGTACCTGATCGACCCTTAAAATTTCTATTGTATGTACGAAGGGAAATACCACCAGATGGTGGCGCAAATCCCATGCCTATACAGGGTCCACATCCAAACTCTAAAACCCGCACTCCAGATGCAATAAGTTCATCCAAAAGTCCTGTTTTAGAAAGTGCGATAAAGGCCTGACGAGAGCCAGGATTCAAGGCTACAGAGACATTTTTTGCCACTTTCTTTCCCTTGAGGATAGATGCAAATACATAAAGGTCACGAAAAGAAGAGTTGGTACATGAACCTACAGCAATCTGGTCCACCTTCATCCCCTCAAGTTCAGATACAGGGACCACATTATCAGGCATATGAGGTTTTGCTACCATTGGTGTAAGTGTAGAGAGGTCCAAGATGATCTCCTCATCATATGTGGCATCTGGGTCAGGAGAAAGTGGTACAAAATCCCTTTCTCTGTGTTGTGCCTTTAAAAATTTGTATGTATTTTCATCAGATGGAAATATAGATGTAGTTGCCCCAAGCTCTGCACCCATATTGGTAATAGTTGCCCTTTCTGGAACTGTCAAGGTAGCTACCCCTTCTCCTGTATATTCCATGACCTTACCTACTCCACCTTTGACAGATAGTCTTCTTAGAAGTTCAAGAATCACATCTTTAGCAGAGACAAATGGGGGGAGTTTCCCAAAAAGCCTTACCCTAACTACCTTTGGCATCTTAAGATGAAAAGGAACACCAGCCATGGCAAGTGCTACATCAAGCCCCCCTGCCCCTATGGCAAGTGTGCCCATTCCCCCTGCTGTAGGTGTATGGGAGTCCGAACCGATAAGGGTCTTTCCGGGGATAGCAAATCTCTCAAGATGTACTTGATGACAGATACCATTTCCAGGGCGGGAAAAGTAGATACCATATTTCTCTGCTGCAGATTGTAAAAATCTATGGTCATCTGGGTTTTTAAAATCTGCCTGGATCATATTGTGATCTACATAGCTTACAGAAACCTCTGTTTTTACCCTATCTATATCGAGTGCTTCAAGTTCAAGATAGACCATAGTACCTGTGGCATCCTGAGTAAGTGTCTGGTCTATTTTTATGGAGATATCACTACCTGGTGAAAGCTCTCCCTCTACAAGATGGGCTTTAATAATCTTTTGGGTTAAATTAAGAGGCATAATTTCCTCCTTTTTATAAAATGTTTAATATATTTTATCATATTAAAACTCTATATGTCAAAGTGTACAAAAGTTTGATAGTGTCAAACTTAGAGATTGCTTCGTCGTGCCTTTGGCACTCCTCGCAATGACAGGGGGGAGGTGCGGACTCCTCGCAATGACAGCTGGGGAAGCCGCGCCCTTCTGGGAATTGTCATTGCGAGGGCCTGAAAGGGCCGAAGCAATCTCTCTTTTACGCTCCCCAATACACCTTGGGCACGGAGATTGCCACGTCAGGGCAAAATACGCCCTTCC
>CAYWXH010000064.1:8681-10090 GCA_964462295.1 uncultured Atribacterota bacterium | reverse complement strand
TCCAATACACTTGGGTACCAGAGATTGCTTCGTCGCTTCGCTCCTCGCAATGACAATGGGGACGGACGGGTCTTTGGTACCAGAGATTGCCACGTCGGAGCAAAAGGCGCTCCTCCTCGCAATGACGGTTGGGGAGACAGGCGGGGTCTTAGGTACCAGATATTGCTTCGTTGCTTCGCTCCTCGCAATGACAGATGGGGGGGCGGGTGTCTCGCAATGATGTTGTGAAGGCGAACAGGCTCCTCGCAATGAGGGTTGGGGAAAAGTGGGAACTTCTTGTTTGGAAAACTTCTACCCAAAACAAAAGACTTTATCCCGCTTTTTTGTAGATCCTAAAGGGGGTATCCCTTGACACCTTTCAAAAAACCTTACAAAATCTGTATATTTTCCTTCTCTTTCAAAAATGGAAATTTCCCTTGGTGATAACATTTATTACAAACACTGTAAGAGAGGACCTCTTTGTAAGTAATATCTCTACCACAAGAGGAATAAATCCTTATATAAAAATAATCATAAGCATATCTTCGTTTATATTCTAAGAAGAAGGTATGCTATAATAATAGAAGAAAAGACCACCATAACGATATTTTCCACCAAAAAAGATATAATAACAACAAAAAGAATGGCAAAGACAGAAAGAGAAAAGTTATTGCCTACAGAGGTAAAACCACCAGGAACTATAAGTGCACCAAGGGCTGCATAAGGAATAAAATATAAAAATCTTTTTACCAGTGGAGGAAGTCTATCCACCTTTAAAAAAGACATAGGTAAAAACCGAGGAATATAGGTAACAATTGCCATAAGCATTATAGTAAGATATATTTTCATACATCCCCCTTAAACAATATAGCACCCACCAGGGCACCCACGATTATGGATATAACAATGGCAATTCCTGAATTTATCCCCTTTGTAAGCCAAAGTAGTGTATTTACAAGACCCCCTATGCTTGCAACTATAAATACTTTATGAGATTTCTTGGCCTCAGGCACCAAAATAGCAATAAACATAGCATACAATGTGATGCCCATACTTTCCTTTAAGCCTTGGGGGAGGAAATCCCCCATCAAGAACCCCAAGGCTGTTCCGGCTACCCAACTTATATAAGCAATGGATTCGAGCCCTAACATAAAAGAGGATGTAATAATGCCACCCCTTGTAGATGCTATAGAAAATGTCTCATCTGTTATCCCAAAAGAGATAATAGGGGTCCATTTTTTATCCTTTAACTTTGCGGCCAAAGAGGCGCTCATAAGCATATGTCTTAAATTCACCAAAAAAGTAACAACAGCTATGTCCAAAGGTGTGGCACCTATGCCTACAAGATTGAGGGCAATAAATTGGCTTGCCCCTGCAAAAACAAGAATAGAAAACAAAATTGTTGCCACAAAAGGGATATTTTGGGTCTT
>CAYWXH010000064.1:0-8581 GCA_964462295.1 uncultured Atribacterota bacterium | reverse complement strand
TCTCTCCGAAGGACCCAGGCTATTGCAAGCTGAGAAGGGGTTACCCCATATTTCTTCCCAATTTTTTTCATTATATCTATAATCTTTAAATTTCTTGTCAATTTTGGTTCTTGAAAATCCGGATTTCTAAAAGACCTCCAATCCTCCTTAGGAAGGGCATTTATCCTCTCTTTGTCATACTTACCTGTAAGTAGTCCTGATGCCATAGGACTATACACTATGACCCCAATATTATTCTCTTTACAGAAGGGTAATATTTCATTTTCAATATCTGGATTTAAAAGATTGTACTTTGGCTGTAGAGATGCTATAGGATGAATCTTTTGAACACGTCTCATTTGTGCTACGCTAAAATTAGATACCCCGATATATCGTGTCTTACCTTCTTCCTTTAGTTTTGCCATCTCTTCCCAAGCCTCTTCAATCTTATCATCCGGGTCAGGCCAATGGATCTGGTAAAGGTCTACATAATCCATATTAAGTCTTCTTAGACTATCTTCCATCTCACGCCTTATACTTTCTCGAGAAAGGTCTCCATATATTTCTCCACTTTGTGTCCATTTTCTTCCACACTTGGTAGCAATAAAAATCTTATCTCTTAAACCTTTCACTGCCTTTCCAACTATCTTTTCAGCATGTCCAAGTCCGTATACAGCAGCTGTATCTATCCAATTTATACCAAGATCTATGGCCTCTCTTATCACATATATAGAATCCTTATCATCCTGTGGTCCCCAACCATATATCCAATCTCCTCCACCTATTGCCCATGTACCAAGACCTATCACGGTAAATTCCATATCCGAATAACCAAGCCTTCTCTTTTCCATCTTTGCCCTCCTTAGTATTCAAATTCTTACATAATTTATTATATTATAACACTTAACAAAATTAAAATAAAGGTACACTATAGACATAACCACTTATGACCCTTATAATAAATTACCTCTATCATGATTATAAAGAAAATTTATTAAAAATTTTTCACGAATTCATTGACATAAGGAATCTTTTTACCTATAATAAAAATAACAAAATCTACAAAAAAGGGGTGAATTTTTATGAGAAAACTTTTATTAGCTTTTAGTTTAGTGTTAGTATTTGGTCTATTAATAAGTTCTATGTCATTTGCAGCTGGAAAACTTGTTATCTATTCCAGCGTAGATGAAGGAAATGCAAAAAAGATTTTGGGGGCATTCTCTGAGGATACAGGGATAAAAGTATCCTTTGTACATCTTTCCTCTGGCCCTGCACTTGCAAGAATTGAGGCTGAGAAAAATCGCCCTCAGGCAGATGTATGGTTTGGCGCACCTTATGAAAACCATATAATAGCAAAAGAGCGTGGTCTTACACAACCATATGTCTCTCCAAATGCAAAGAACCTTGCAGCCAATTTTAAAGACAAAGATGGATATTGGACATGCTTCTACATGAATCCTCTCGGATTTGCTATTAATATGGACCAGCTTAAAAAGCTAAACGCACCTTTGCCAGCATCTTGGGAAGACCTTCTAAACCCTGCATACAAGGGGCAAATCCAGGCACCAACACCTCAATCATCAGGTACAGCATATAATATGATGATGACTCTTATAACTCTTATGGGAGAAGATGAAGCATTCAAATATATGGCAAAACTTAACAAAAATATTCAAACCTATACATCTTCTGGAACAGGTCCGTCCAAGGCAGTTGCTGTAGGTCAGTGTACTATTGGAATTCAGTTCACACCTGCATTCTTTGAATTTATTGACAAGGGTTATCCTCTAAAAGTAGTATTTCCAAAAGAAGGGGTAGGATTTGAATCCCCTGCTGTCTCTATAATAAAAGGGGCAAAACACCTTGATGAGGCAAAGAAACTTGTAGATTGGCTTATTTCCAAAAAGGGACAGGATACATTGTCTGAGAAAAAGACATTCTTCTATCCTGTTCTTCCTGGTGCAAAACTTGGAAAAGGTATGCCTCCATTTTCATCACTTAAGATCATAACCTTTGATGGTGAATGGGCAGCCAAAAACAAAAAACGTCTCGTAGAAAGATGGGTAAATGAGGTACTTTCTGCAAAATAATTAATCAAAAAGGAGTTAGGCCACCCTCTCAAAGGGTGGCCCTCTTTAAATTATGAAAAAATATCTAAGAAAATCAAAAGAAGAGATAAAATTAATATTAGGTGATCCTTTACTTTTTATTGGTATCCTCCTTATAATGGCATCCCTTATTCTTTTTATACTCTATCCCCTCTTTAAAGTTTTCTTGGTAAGTATTTCCCGAAATGGAGGATATAGCCTTTCTGCATATAAAGAGGCTATGAAAAACTGGTATTTTAGAAAGGCCTTCGAAAATAGTATGCTTATGGCTACCCTTACATCCATTTTGGGGGTAATAGTAGGGTACATCTTTGCTTTTACCATTACCAGAACAGATATCCCCTTAAAAAAGTTTTTTAATATTATAGCCATCATCCCTATCATATCGCCCCCATTCATTGGGGCACTTGCAATACTTATGCTCTTTGGAAACAATGGACTTATTACATCATCTCTCTTGCATATAAATAATTTCCCCATATATGGGTTGAGAGGTCTTTTATTTGCACAAGTTATAACATTTTTCCCTGTAGCATACATAATGTTAAAGGGGGTAATCGAATCTATAAATCCTACACTTGAAGATGCCGCTTTAGACCTTGGAGCAAAAAGATTTCAGGTATTTAGGCGTGTTACCTTTCCCCTTACCATTCCAGGGATTGCAAGTGCTATACTTATACTGTTTGTAGAGACACTTGCAGATTTTGGAAACCCACTAATCCTTGCAGGAAGTAGGTTTCCCATACTTTCTGTACAAGCATATCTACAGATTACAGGAATGTATGACTTAAAAGGGGGAGCTACACTTGCAATGATACTTCTTGTCCCTTCTATTAGTATCTTCTTATTGCAAAAATATTGGGTCTCAAAAAAACAGTACATAACCATTACGGGCAAACCGACTACCTCTGTGATAAAGCTTGTATCCCCTCCCATAAAGTGGATATTATTTAGTATCTGTCTATTTTTCTCTGGCCTTATAATCTTATTGTATGTAACCATTTTATGGGGTGCTTTTGCGAAAACATGGGGGGTCGATAATACCTTTACCCTTGATCATTTTAGATACATATTTGAAGTAGGTTTCAAGGCGGTAACAGATACCCTGATCATAGCCGGTACATCTACCCCAATTTCCGGAATATTGGGCATGATAATAGCATTTTTGGTAGTGAGGAAGAGGTTTCCAGGAAGAGGATTTATGGAGTTTACATCTATGCTAAGCTTCGGAGTTCCAGGTACCGTAATAGGTATAGGCTACATACTTGCCTTTAATTCTTATCCATTTTACCTTACAGGAACACTCCTTATCCTTCTTCTAAACTTTATATACAGATATATTCCTGTGGGTATCCAGTCAGGAGTTGCAATATTGAGGCAAATTGACCCGTCTATCGAAGAGGCTGCTATAGATCTTGGGGCAGATTCCCAAACCACATTTAGAAAGGTAACTTTACCACTTATAGTACCGGCCTTTTTTTCAGGTCTGGTCTACTCCTTTGTGAGGGCAATGACGGCAATAAGTGCAGCAATATTTTTGGTATCTGCCGGATGGAATCTTATGACTGTACAGATCATGTCACAGGTAGAGGCAGGAAGGTTAGGAGCAGCTGCTGCATTTAGCGTAGTTCTAGTACTTCTTATACTTCTTGCTATATTCATTATTCGTACATTCTTAAACAAAAAATACGGTAAATTGGGTGGACAGGTATTGAAATTTTAGGAGGTTTCCATGAGTATAAAACTTGTAAATATAGTTAAAAAATTCAAAAATCCGGACAATCCTACGGAAGAGGTGGTTGCTGTAAAAAATGTCAATCTGGAAGTAGAAGAGGGAGAAATGGTTACATTCTTAGGGCCTTCAGGATGCGGAAAGACCACCACTTTAAGAATTATCTCAGGTTTTGAACAGCCTACATCTGGAGAAGTATGGATAGATAATAAAAATGTAGGGAATTTACCCCCAAACAAGAGGGATACATCCATGGTTTTTCAAAACTATGCACTGTTTCCTCATCTTTCCGTATTTAGAAATGTCTCATTTGCCCTTGAGCTTAAGGGAATGGATCAAAACACCATAAAAGAAAAGGTCTATTCCATATTAGAGCTTGTTGGACTATCTCAATTTGTAAACAGAAGGCCGGATCAGCTCTCTGGTGGACAACAACAGAGAGTGGCACTTGCCCGTGCTATCATAAACGAACCAAAGGTACTACTGTTTGACGAGCCCCTTTCCAATCTTGATGCAAAACTTAGGGAACAGATGAGGGGAGAGATAAGAAGGATTCAAAAAACATTAAATATAACAAGTATATATGTTACCCATGACCAGATCGAGGCGATGAGCCTTTCAGATAGAATTATGGTAATGAATAAAGGAGAGGTTATGCAAATAGGCACACCCCTTGAGATATACACAAAACCTCAAAACAGATTTGTAGCTGACTTTATAGGAAGAGTTAACTTCATAGAAGGCATTGTAGAGGATATAACTCACTTATACATAAGGGTGAATTACAATGGTGTTGTAAAAGATATTCCGAGCTTTAGCGGGGATTTTGCCCAAGGGGAGAAAGTAGTTACTGTGGTAAGACCTGAAAGTATAAAACTATCGGCAAAAGAAGAGAAAATACCCTTTCTACATGGCAAAATAACAAATATGGTCTATCTTGGCGCTACCCTCGAATATGAGATAGATACACCTATTGGAAATATATTGGCAATAGTTTCAAATCCATTAGAAAAAGGAATGTTTAAAATAGGAGAAGAAGTGGGTATAGATTTTCCTGAAAAAACAGCCCATATCATACCTTAATACAATCATTGATATAAATTTTTTTCACAAAATATAATAAATTTTTAACTCTTTTTTGTTGAAATTAATGAAAAAAGTGTTATAATAAGATTCGAAGCCTAATACATAGGAGCAACTACAGTGAAAAAGAGTAAAATATTCATAATTACACTCAATCATTTTGCTGCAGATTGGTATGCAGGGATACTAAAACCCCTACTTCCCCTCATTATGATTCAATTTGGTCTTACAGGTGGACAGGTATCGCGACTTCCTGCCATATTAGGCATTGTAGCTGCATTTGTACAACCATACGGGGCACTTTTGGGGATGAGGTTCGGAGAGAAATGGGTACAGGTTGCAACCATCGCCGCAACGGCCATATTTACCTCTCTAATAGGTAGTACAAAAAATCTATATATTTTTGTACTCTTTCTTGCCCTTGGAAGGATAGCAAACTCCTTTTTTCACCCAAATGGTGCTACCTATGTAAGCAAAATTCCTACAGACAATAGACACACAAGTATGTCTATGTTTTCTATAGGAGGGACATTGGGCATGGCAGTTGCCCCAATATCTATCATCTGGTTTATAAATAAATTTGGCATGGAACGGATGTATATTACTAGTATCTTAGGCCTTGGAGTAGCCCTCTTTTCCATATACTTTTTGGATGATCTAAGAGAGAAGGAAGACCCCATATCCCAACAAAAAGGGCTTGGAATATTTGATGCATTCAGATCCTTCGGAGTCAAAAAACTCTTTTCTGTAACCGTGCTTCGCACCTTTACCATCATCGTGTTTTCTACCCTGGTTCCTATATATCTTCATGAGCTTAACTATTCTCTTACATGGGGTGGATACTTCCTCACCCTTGGCACTCTTGCTGGTGCACTGGGAAACTATATAGGTGCAGTAATCTCTGATAAAAAGGGTGCAAAATTCATAAATATTTTGTCAAGTTTTCTTGCAACATTATTTATAGTTATATTTATATTTTCCCATAACCTTTATACAATGCTTATATCTTTTATACTTCTTATGTTTGTTGCTACATTTCCCGCAAGTGCAAACATTGCCTTTATGCAAGACCTTATCCCTCACCGAAAAGGGGTAGCTTCAAGTCTTACTATGGGTGTTGCGTGGGGTATTACAAATATTGTATTTATGGCCATCTCTCCCTTTATCGATATCTTAGGTGTCCATAAAGTTATGATAGGAATTGCCTTTACAGTACCTATAGGCGGGATCGTTGCCTTCGGGCTTCCCAAAGAAGAAGATTTGATGTAAAATACATGTATGATCCAAAGTAGATATAGAATAATTAAACAGTTTAATCCTTCTTGGTTCTCTGCCGTAATGGGGACAGGGATACTTGCCATAGGAAGTCATTACTACAGAAGTTATGTGCCTTTTTTAGGAAAACTATCTTATGTCTTTTACTATATTGCACTATCTCTACTTCTCTTTCTAATTGTCCCCTGGATACTTAGATGGATGTTTTTCTTTGAAGATGCCTATAATGACCTTGAGCATCCGATACTTTCGAGTTTTTATCCTACCCTTCCTGTAGGTATCCTTGTTCTCTCTATAGGGGCTGTAATTATAATAAAAAACTACATCTTAGGGGAAATATTATGGTTAATAGGGGCTCCCTTAACCGTATTTTTCGTAATTATTACCTTTTTTATTGTTTTCAAAGGGAGACAGATGACCCTCGACCATATAAGCCCTGCATGGTTTATCCCTTTAACAGGACTTTTGAGTATAGCCATTCCAGGGAGTTTGCTTATGGAATACATTCCTTCATATATGGAAAACTATGTACTCTTTATGAATTACTTTGGTTGGGGAAGTGGATTCTTCTTATATCTTGCACTTTTCGCCATATGTATGTATAGATTCATGCTTCGTCCACCTCTTCCCGGTATCCTCTCACCTACTATCTGGATCAACTTGGGGCCTGTAGGAACAGGAATAACGGGTATTGTTACCCTTGTTACATATTCAGAATTTATAACCGTTAAAGAGCCATTTTACATCTTTTCACTGTTATTTTGGAGCTTTGGTATCTGGTGGGTAATTATGGCACTTGGCATGACCATATACTACTTTCGTAAAATAAAGGTACCGTATGGGGTCTCTTGGTGGGGATATACCTTTCCCTTAGGCGCATATGTCACGGCAAGCTATACCGTAGGGGATATTATGGAATTGGGGTTTGTAAAAGACACAGGGTTTATACTCTATTGGTTACTTCTTTTCTTTTGGATAACTACCACTATAAATACTATTTTAAATATCTATCGTGGGACATTGTTTGAAAACACATAATCATTTTTTTATTCCAACAATGAAAACCCTATTAAACACAAGCTTTACCATGCCACTATTATCTGCCTGTTTTTCAAAGGCTTTCTTTACTATTTCTTTAAAAGAAATAATATAATCTTCATTTAATGGAATATCATAGTATTTTTGGTTTAGATACCCTGCTATAGCCCCTTGGGCAAATATATCATAAACTTTTTGAGGAGGATAAGTCTGTACATATCTTAAAATTTTTACAAAATTTATTTGAAACCCATACTCTTCAAAAAATAGCTTATAATCTCTCTCTGTTTCTAAGAAAAACCAAGGATTTTTAAAATATGAGAAAATTCCTCTTGTTCTTTTATTCTTTTTTATCTCATTTATAGCCTCTATAAAATTAGGTGAATATATCTTCTTCGCAGGTGCCTGAATGCCTATTTTTCCTCCATTTCTAAGCGCTCTATAACAATTTCTTATAGCCTTTTTCGGGTCCTTAAACCACTGAAAAGCTGAATTGGAAAATATTACATCAAACTCTTCTATATAATCTAATTCCTCTGCAGATTTAATCTCAAAAGTAATATCAAGATCCTTATTCTTTTCCCTTGCTTTTTTTATCATACCCTCTGATGGATCTATACCAACAACTTTTCCCAAAGTGATAGCTCTAATCTCTCTCGTAATATGACCCGGGCCACATCCAAGGTCTAATACATCATCAGTCTTCTTGATACTCAAAAGTTCTAACAGTTTTTTAGATGCCTCTTTTTGGATAGTCGCCCTTTTTTCATATTCATTTGATATCTTTGAAAAATCTACCCTGCCTTCAACCATTTTTCTATATACCCCTTTAAGTCCTCATATATCCAAACCATCCTATCCAAAAACCACATTTTGCTAAAATAAATAGAGATTGTCCCTAATATTGTTAAAAAAAGATCAAATTTACAAAGTCCTATGGCAAGGACAATACCTGATACACCTTGTAAAAAAGTCAAGATATTTATCATACTATAGTGATGAACTGGGATACTAAACTTATCTCTGTTTGTCCATAAATATTCCCCAATTACACACTTTGACCACCAACTCCTAACCTCCTTCACCTCCGGAAAAAACCGAGGGTTTACAAAGGTCCATACAATGAGTAAAAATAAAGGGATAAGAGAATACCATCCTATCCATACCCTTGACCAAATAGATATCACAAAAAGGGGTAGAACTATAATCCTTGTAAATACACTGTAGGGATTTGCATGTTTTAACCAATCTTTACTTTCCTTAAGTCCAAAATATCGGGAGATAGCTTTTTCAATGTTCATACCTTCCTCCTAACAATTCTTTTGGGATTCCAATAATCCATATAGTTGTACCATGTGATTCTTCT
>CAYWXH010000063.1:0-10155 GCA_964462295.1 uncultured Atribacterota bacterium | reverse complement strand
GACATTAGGGGGAAGTGGGCTCCTCGCAATGACGCTGGAGGAGGAGATTCCCACGTTGGAGTAAAAAGCGTTCTTGGTCGCAATGACAAGTGGAGGTAGAGAGGCTATTTGTAATGAAAGCAAAGTCCCTTAATAATAATTGAAGGGTCTTTATGGAAAGATAAAGGGGACATTAAAACAAAAGGGTGTAGGAAAATTCATTCCTACACCCTTAAAAAGCGCCTTTAAAGTAATCCTATACTTTGAAGGACTAAAAGCCCTGCCTCATTTACACTGGTTTTCCCTATAAGATTTGCCTTTCTTGCTATAATAAGCTCTTTGTCAAAGGTTTCAGGGTCAAGTCCTGTAATCTTTAAAACCTCTTTCATATTTTTAGGCAATACCCTTATCTTTTTCTCCTTTACATAAAGACCCCCTACCTCATAGAGTGCCTTTAAAATTCTAACTACAAGAGGTGTAATAGGATTTGCCATACTCTCTGGCACGCCAGCTAAAGCCTTTTTTATAAGCTTTCCAGTTTCTGTAATTATGATGGCCTCATTCTGAAGTATATCTATATAACCTCGTGCCTCAAGCTTCCCTAAAGCATACTGGATTTCTTCATGCCAAACCTCATCAAATTCATCATATACATTACTTACAAAAAATCCTTTCTCAGGAATCCTATGAAGGACTTTAAGTTCAAATCTTGTAAGATGTGGTAATCTTTCTATATTATATGCAAGATCTGCATAAAGCCTCCCTGCCTCAGTTGGCTCACCACTTCCAACAAGATGAATCTCTTTTGCCTTTTCATACCAATCCACATTAGAAGATGCAAATTCCCTATAAGAGATAGTGATTGCCTTCACGGCAGAAGATGGAATACCTCTTACACTTCTCCTCTTTAGGTCTTCTACCACTTTCTTTCCATATTTTGTAACTGTATAAATCTTTTTAGCCTCTTCTTCCCCTGTGATAATAAGGTTGAAGGATTCAAGGGTATAAAGTGAATGTTGAATAACCTCTTTTATCTTCTCACTCCATTTTCCACCTTTTTCATAATAACTCTTAAAGACCTCTTCTATAGTTTTTAGTTCATCAAACTTTTTTCTTATCTCCTCTTTTTTCTGGTATCCTACATCTTGATAGATTCTTCTTCCATAATATTCAAATAGGTGCTTATACTTTTTTATTGGGCGTAAAAACATAATATTTATAACTTCATCTATAGTAGGTAGGAGATTGGGTGCCTCTTTTTCTCTCTTTTCCCATATAGAGTTTATAGATTTTAATACTTCTGCATCTAATATATCTATATCAAAGGTTTTTACAGGCCTGAACTCTTTTTCTTTCCAGATTTGATAAGCTCTAATAAGCGCCTCTCCTGCAGGAAGTATCTCTCCCTCTCCATCAATATATGCAAGTGCCCCCAAGACTTCCATTTCTTCAGGTGTTAGAGCCTCTTTTCCTTCATCCATAACCTTTATAAGAGAATACATAATATCTTCAGATATCACTGTATCTAAAGATGCCGCAAGGAGTTTACAAGTCTCCTTTACTGCCTGTCCAAGTCCTGTAAATGTATAGATATCATGTGTAGGCACAGAAAGTGCTATAAGCCTCATAGATTCAAGGATTTGAGGAAAGCGCTCTTCTTGGGGCAAAAGTGAGAATCGTGCAGGTCCTGTAGGTGTTTTTTGTATATAATTGTAAAGCTCTCTGGATACAACAAGACGGGGTTTTGCATTTTTAAATATATTGTATAAGTCTTTTGCATATCCATTTATAACCTTTATATTTCCTTTCCCCTCAATTTTTTCTTCCCTTATGAATCCTCTCTTTTCAAGCTCTCCCTCGCAAAGTGCACCAGGAATGTTACTATTCTGTAGTGCATTTTCAATCATTGTAAGGATCTCTGTACCTATCCATCTAAATTCTGGATCCCACTCACGAGGATGAGAAATAAGCCCTTTATCAATCATATGGGTAAGTAATTCTGAAAGTCCCTTTCCCCAATAGGTAAGAGTGTACTCCATGGGTTTTTCCATGCGTGCAAGGTTCTGTAACTCAAGTTCTACATAGGGTGGTTCTTCCTTCTCTGTACCTACTATGTAAGACAACTTCTCTTTGTCCTTTTCAAAGATATTTAGTAAAGCTAGTGCATGTTCAGATTTGATAAGCATCTGCCATCCCTCCTTGTTATATATTTATTTTAATCTTAAACTTTTGCCCCAGGTCCTAATTAAGTTTATCATAGAATCCTTATTTTTTTCAAGTAAATTTTATCTTTTGGACATAATCATTACAGTTCATCTTGAGGGAGAAAAAGATGAAGAAATCATTAGAAATTGGTTAATGAATCAATCCCCGTCGCCTTGAGGGGAAAGTTTTCTTTTATCATTGTAAAGCCATTTTGTCATTGTGAGTATTACTCCTTCTTGTCATTGCGAGCCTGCGTAGTAGGCGTGGCAATCTCGCTTTTGGGTTTCCCAATACACATTGGGCACGGAGATTGCCACGTCGGAGCGAAAGGCGCTCCTCCTCGCAATGACAGTGGGGGATGTGGGCTCCCTCGCAATGACAGGGGGAGCGGTGTGGCTCTCGGGTACCGGAGATTGCCGCGTCGCTTCGCTCCTCGCAATGACAGTCGGGGGACACGGCCTCCTCGCAATGAGAGTTAGGAATGCGTGGAGGCCTTTGAAATACCAAACCTAAGCGTAAACCAAAAGATAGTAAACTCACCGGGTTTACTCTCTACCCATATATTACCACCCATACTCTCTACGAGCCTTTTTACAATAGTAAGTCCTATTCCAATACCTTCAAATCTTCTATTTAGCACTGGGTCCCCTTGATAAAATCCATCAAACAACATAGGGATTTCTTCTTTCTTTATACCTATACCAGTATCTCTCACATAAAAAGAGACAACATACTCATCTTTCTCTCTTTTTCCCTCAGAAATGCCTACCTCTACTTCTCCTTTGGGTGTAAATTTTATAGCATTATCGATAAGTGCATCAAATATCTTGCTTACACCAAATGGATTTCCCCATAGTCTCTCCGGCACATCTACCTTTTGGACAAATTTTAACTTAAGTCCTTTGGCCTCTGCCTTTTTTCTGTTTCGCTCCACTGCCTCTTTTATAGTAGTTATAAGGTTAAACTCCTCTTTTTCCATTTCTATGTGTGTATCTAGAGAGGAAAAATCAAGCATTTCATCAAGAATCTTTTTTAATCTCTCTGCTTGATGAATGACTGTAGAAAGATAAGTTTTCTGTTCATTGGATAGTGGACTCTCTAAAAGGAGTTGAGAGAAACCCATTATCCCATTTAATGGGGTTTTCAATTCATGGGATATGCGTTTTATAAATTCACTCTTTAATTTATTTGCATTTTCTACCTTCTCTTTTTCCTCTTTAATCCTCAGTGTAGCATTATGGATCTTCTCTAACATATCATTAAAGGCAAGCCCAAATTTTGCAATTTCATCTTTAAAATGTGGGACAAACCTTACTTTGAGGTTCCCGTTGTTTACCTTTTCCACCATTTTCTCAAGCTTTTTTATAGGTATTAGTATGCTCTTTAAAAACCACATTACATAAGCTATAAAAAAGATGAGTATGATGAGTACAAAAACAAAATACCATATTATTAACTTTTTACGGGAGACCGAAAGTTCTTGAATTTTTGTAGAAATAAGTGCATCTAATCCCCTATTTATCCCATCAAGTAGTCCTTCAAACCTAAAGGTGATATAGTTTAGTTGAAACTTAATAGCCCTTAACCTTTCAAACATAGTATAATCTTCATCTATCGTTTTCTTAAGAACCGCCACATAACGAGGTAAATAATACATATTTTTATACCTTTTAAAATTCTTACCTATAACATCTAATACATCTTTTATAGCAAAATAGGCCTCACTGGCTCTTTCCCCTTTATATTCAATATATGAGGTATTAAGTGTATAGAGTGTATTTAAAATTTTAAGGTTCTCTCTGGAAATTATATAAAATAAAAGAGAAAAATAGTCAGAATCTAATTTTTTATCTACTATTTCCATTTTTTCTTCTAACTCTCTCAATATTTCTGCCCTTTTCTTATATTGGTTCAAGAAAATAAGCATATAATCAAGATCTGCAATTATATCCCTCTTCTTTTCTATTTTATGTTCCATTTGCAGGAGAAAATACTTAACATCCTTTATTTCATTTACAATTCCGTTATAGAGAGAAGGATCACATTCTTTGCTTTCCATAACTTTTGTTCTTAGCTTCCAAAAGATTGTATTTGTCTTCTCTATTTTATTATTTAGCATCTGATATATACTTATATCTATTCTTATTCTCTGTATTTTATGAAAAAGAAGACCTGTCGATACAAAAAGGAGAATTATAAAGATTGCAATTAAAACTATTAAAATAGTTGCCTTTTTACTTATAGTCATCTTCAAAATCCCATCCTATTTTTCACTTTTTGATATTAATCCCTCGATTATATACCCTTCCATAAGTGAAAAAACAAAGAGCCCTATGTTAAAAAAGATTATAAATTTCCAGCCCATAAATGCTGCACCATAAGGTATCCATGGTGTCTTTATAGCCCATGCAGATATGATAGAGGCCACAGCGGCAATCCGTGCACCTTTTGATAAAAGCTCCTCTAAAATAGGAAAAATAAGGTAAAAAGGACCTACAATAAGTGTACCTATAAAAGATGCCATAATGATACCCCTAAGACCTGCCTCTTTTCCAAAAAGCCTCTTTATAAGATCGGGTTTTACCCATATCCTAAGTAGCCCCACGAACAAAGAGACAGATACAAATATTATAAATGTCCTTTTAAAAATGGAGATACCATACCCCAGGGCACCCATTGTACGATCCCTATCTATAAAAAACAAAACTATATAAAGGATAATTGTTACCCATAAAAGTTTTGATTTCTTTAGTTTATCTAAAAATAGAGTAACTGGATTAGGGCCCCTATCAGAAGACAGCTTATGAGGGCTACTATGTTTCTCCATATCACAAACTCCTTTCCAAATGACTTAATCTCCACGCCAATTGAGATGAATCCTACCTTTACCCATGCAGCAAGAAAAACTGCCACAACTGAGACTGCAGCACCTTTTGCAAGCAAACCCTGACCCAGAGGGTATGCCGTCGCTGGAGGGCCTGCAGCAATGGATCCAAAAAAGAGTGCCAAGAGGTGATCCCATATCCCTTTGGCATTTCCCATATATCTAAATACTATATTGCGAGGTACAAACTGATTAAAAATGCCCAAAAGCAAAAAGATCGCAAAGATATCTGGAAGTCTTGTAAGAAAATTGGTAAGTGCAATATTTAACGCCTTTTTCCCATTTTTTCTCTCTTTCAATAAGGTAAAAAAGAGCCAGATTATTCCCAATATAAGATAGGCAATACCCATTATCATCATTTTCTCTCTTCATACTCCTTCTTTAGTTTCCTCATCTTCTCTTCATATACCCTTGGAAACATCCTTTGGAAATAGAGGATAAATCTATATTTAGTCGGCCAGATTACCTCACGAGTACCTTTTAAAAACGCCTTATACACTACCTCTGCAAGCTTTTTTGGATCTGCCCTTCTCCCACCATGGGAAAAGTACTTGGTACCTGGTGCATTTTTTGAAAATTCACTCTCTATCCTACCGGGAAGGATATTTATAATTTTTACATCAGGGGGAAGCTCTCCCCGTGCAGATTCTGTTTCCATATAAAGTGCCGCCTTAGATGATGCATATATACCTGAAAAGGGGACAGGTAGTCTTGCAGATATGGATAGGATATTTATTATCCATAAAGGTCTTACTTCCTGGTGTAAAAAGGCCTTTATAAGGCGGACAGGTGCAAAAAAGTTCACCTCAAAGACATCTTTTGTAATAGTATCATCAAGGTCTGTCAAAGATTCATAATACCCCATACCTGCACCATTTATAAGTATCTCTGTATTTCCAATATTTTTAAAAATACCTTGTATTAGCCCCTCTTCCCTTCCCTCTTTCGCATCATATCTTAGGATCTCTATAAACCCTTTTTCCTTTTTTTCTATATCTTTTTTAAATCTTTCAAGTTTATCCAAACTTCTCCCTAAAAGGATAAGATTATGCCCTTTTTTGTAAAATATATGGGCTATCTCCCTTCCTATTGCACCACTTGCCCCTGTTATAATTACCGTTTTCTTCACACCTTCCACCACCTATTAAGCCATGATTGTAACATAAGCACATCCCAAAGGTAGTAGTGCCAATCCCTTCTGCCTGATATATGTTCTCTAAACATCCTCTCTATTGGCCTATATTCTAATATGCCATACTTTTTTATCATCTCTTCAGAGAGTAGATCACCTGCCCATTCCTTAAGTGGCCCTCGAAGCCAATAATCTATAGGGATACCAAAGCCTGTTTTTGGACGCTCAAAAAGCTCTCTGGGCACATAACGAGAAAGTACCTCTCGTAATAGATATTTTCCCTTTCCATCTCTTATTTTATACTCAAGGGGCACCTTCCATGCAAATTCTACGATATTGTGATCAAGTATCGGGACCCGTGCCTCAAGACTTACCCACATAGATGCCCTATCCACCTTGGTAAGTATATCATCTGGGAGATATGTAAGAAAATCAAAAAACATCATACGTGCCACATAATCTGGAATTTCTCTTTTAATATCTTTATCAAGGAGTATGGTTTCGGGCTCATAGGCATTCTTTACTATACGTTCAGGATATTTCTCATGGGAGATAAGCATACGATACATCTCATCTGGGCTGTTCTTATCCAGTATTTCAGAGAGTTTATAAAGCTTATCCCCTGGGAGGCGAAATCTATACTTTTGGGGTAAAAATCTAAAAAATATAGGAAATGTCTTATTATAAAATTCATGGGGAAAAAGACGTATAAGGGCAGATAAGGATTTTCTCATAGGTTTTGGAATCTTTTTCACTCTCTCCCATATATCCTTTAACCAAAAATACCTGTTATATCCCCCAAAGAGTTCATCTCCTCCATCACCTGAGAGGCTTACTGTAACATATCTTCTTGTAAGTGCTGATACGAGATGTGTTGGTATCTGGGATGAGTCAGAAAAGGGTTCATCATACATATCAGGAAGTTTTGGGATTACATCTTGTGCATCCTTTGGTGTTACATAAAGTTCTGTATGTTCTGTTCCCAGATGTTTTGCGATATCGGCTGCATATCTTGCCTCATTGTATTCCCCTTCGGAAAATCCTATAGTAAATGTCTTCTGTGGGATATTTGATACCTTTTGCATAAGTGCAACAATGGTAGATGAATCTATGCCCCCTGAGAGGAATGCACCAAGGGGCACATCTGATATCATGCGTAACTTTACAGATTTTGTAAGTAGGTCATCAAGCCTTTCAATAAGTTCCGTCTCGGAAAGTTCAAAGGGATGGGAAAACCCAGATATAGCCACTTTACGGAAATCCCAATATGTATTATCCCTTACATTAAGCCCTTTATCCACTATAAGGTAGTGGCCGGGTGGGAGTTTATACACACCTTTATAGATAGAGTATGGGGTAGGGATATAGTTGTGTCTTAGATATAAGGCTATGGCATCTATATTGAGAGATGCGGTAAATAAGGGATGTCTACGGAAAGCCTTGAGCTCTGATGCAAAGAACAAGATACCATTGTTTATGCCCCAGTAGAGTGGTTTTATTCCTACTCTATCCCTTACAAGATAGATAATTCCCTCTTTTTTATCATAAAGTGAAAATGCAAACATCCCGTTAAACATGGGAAGTGCCTTATCTATACCGTAGTGTTCTACTGCCTCAAGGATTACCTCTGTATCTGTAGTGCTTTTAAATGTTATACCCTCCTCCTCAAGGCCCTTTTTTATCTCTTGATAGTTATAGACCTCACCATTATAAACTATGACAAATCGCCCAGAGTGAGAAAACATAGGTTGATGTCCCAAAGGAGAAAGATCAAGTATGGAAAGCCTTCTGTGTCCTAAAGCGATACCACTTTCTCTATCTGTAAAGTATCCACTATCATCAGGTCCCCTATGGGTGATGGCATCTGTCATCTCTTTTAAGACAGAAGACGGGTCTTTTGTCTTTTTCCCTGGATCAAAAAAGCCTGCTATTCCACACATTTCCTATAGCATCTCCAAAAGTCTTAATTCCATTACCTGTTTCTCAGGAGAGAAATCTTTGAGTTTCAAATAGTAAGAGAGGGAATCAAATAGTGATGCCCCAGGGACAAGCCCTACAATCTCTGACTCTACCACAGGGACACCCCACCTCTCTGCCTCTATCTTTATAAGTTCAAAGACACGATAAATGGCGGTTTTTTCATAATTTGTAAGATTCATAGAAACCTGGACCATACCACGGTCAGAAAGGGAGACACCTATGGCCTTTACATATCTTAATCCCCCTGATGAATGTCTTACAAACCGTGCAATCTTTTTGGCAACCTCTATGTTCCCTGTGCCCAAGTTTACATTAAAGGCGATAAGTGGGCCCCTTGCGCCTACTACTGTGGCACCTGCCGTAGGGTGCATCTTGGGAGGGCCTACATCTGGTGCACGCTCTGGTTTTGAAATCTCCTCTTTTAACCCCTCATACTGCCCCTTTCTGATCACCTCAAGATTTTTACGTTCTGGGCGAAGGGCCGCCTCTTCATAAAAATAGACGGGGATCCCAAGCTCTTTTGCTATTTTTTCCCCAAGCTCATGTGCAAGTGCCACTGCCTCATCCATGGTCATACCCCTTATCGGAATAAAAGGAATCACATCTGTTGCCCCTATACGGGGGTGTTCCCCTTGGTGTTTTTCCATATCTATAAGCCTTGTGGCTATCTTTGTAGCCTGAAAAACGGCATCTTTCACCCTATCTGGTATGCCTATTAGTGTAACTACCAATCTATTGTGATTTGGGTCTTTCTCATAATCCAAAAGATATACCCCATCTGCCTCTCTAAAGGGTTTTACTATCTCCTCTATTACATCTTCCCTTCTTCCTTCACTAAAATTGGGTACACACTCTACAATTTTTGTAAGATCCATAATTACCCTCCTTCATATTCATCCATAATTCTTTCCCACTCTTTTTTCTCTGTCCCCACTGGGAGTTTTAATGCTATCTTTATTATAGCAAAATCTCTGGTTGTTAGCTCAGGTTTTTTAAGATAATCTTCTATTTTTGGAGAATTATAAAATCTCATAGTAGGGTCAAGGGATGTATCTTGACAGGCTATAGGTGCCTGTGTCATCTCCTCTGTAAGTACTGCCTCCACTATAGTCCATATACTATCTGTAGAAAGAGAGGGGATCTCCTCTTTTAGAAATTCATAATCCCTTACATATATTATACCCCTTTTTATAATATTTTCTTCCTGGTTTCCTGTAATATATATCCCATATGCTCCACTTTCGGAAAGAAGTGTTCCCATAAGACTCTCCTTGGGGGCAAAATAGATAAGGAATGTAGCAGTATCTTCATCTTCTGTTATGGATGGTTTGTATTTTTCACTATATCCCCGTGGCATAACAGTATCTACTATTTTTCGAATAATCTCTCCATACCGATTATGATAATTTTCCTCTTTCTCTATATAAAAGGAAAAGGGTCCATCTATACGGGAGAGGGGGTGGGTATGTATTTCCCTTTCTTCTTCTTCAAAAAGACACTGAGATACTACATCTTTATATAGGGCTTTGTCATTTCCAAATACCTCTATACCCTCTCTTATTGTATCCTTTAGACTGTCATAATTTATCGAAACTTCCCCTTGCCCTATTTCGTGGGAAGGAGTACTTGTAGCTACGGCAATGACAGGAAGGTCTATATGTTCCATACAACCTGAGAAGATAAAGAGCACAAAAAGCATAGTGATAAGAATTATTTTTTTCTGCATGGGGATATTATATCATAAAGACATAAAAAATGACAATCTGTGATCCCACTTGATAGTGTCAAACTTAGAGATTGCTTCGTCGTGCCTTTGGCACTCCTCGTAATGACAGTTGGGAAAGCCGCGCCCTTCTGAGAATCGTCATTGCGAGGGGCTCGTTTTGTAGCCCCGTGGCAATCTGCGGCCCCTATGTACTGTCATTGCGAGACCACCCCCACTTCTTGTCATTGCGAGGGCCACGAAGTGGTGCGT
>CAYWXH010000062.1:6857-10166 GCA_964462295.1 uncultured Atribacterota bacterium | reverse complement strand
TCCCCTCTCTATAGGCCTAAAACCTCTTTTGTTCCATAGAGTCCTGGTTTTTGTCCTACTACGAAACGAGCAGCCCCGAGTGCACCATTTGCAAATGCCTCACGGGAATGTGCACGGTGCGTAAGCTCCAAACGCTCACCAGGTCCTGCAAAAATTACTGTATGGTCCCCCACTATATCACCTGCACGTACGGCAAGAATCCCAAGCTCTCCTTTTTTACGCTCACCTACAAACCCAGAGCGTCCATATACACCTACCTCATCCAATTTCTTATCCCATACACCTGCTATGATTTCACCAAGTCTTTTTGCTGTGCCAGATGGGGCATCTTTTTTATGATGATGGTGCATCTCTACTATCTCTATATCATATTCTTCACCAAGTATGCGTGCTACCTCTTCTACAAGCTTAAACAAGATATTTACACCTTTTGACATGTTAGGTGAAAGGACAATAGGGATATCCACTGCCGCATCTTCTATTGTCTTCTTCTCATCATCGGTAAGCCCTGTTGTACCTATAACCATAGGTTTTTTGTGTGCCTTTGCGATACGGACATGCTCTATGGTTGTTTTGGGATTGGTAAATTCTATTACTACATCTCCTTTGTCTATAGCATTCTCAAGTGATGCATAAAGTGGAATATCTGTTCCATTCCATGTTTTTACACTATCTACCACTTCTTTTCTCTCTATTCCTGCAACAAGTTCCATATCTTCTGCAGCTTGGACAAGCCCCCCTATCATCTTTCCCATTCTACCCATTGCACCAGATACAATTACTCGAATCATTTTAGTTCACCTCTAATCCGTAATCTCTCATGGCCTTTTTCATCTTCTCAAGATTTGCATCATCCATTGGGGCAAGAGGAAGTCTTAGAGGTCCTGTAGGAAGTCCCAAAAGTCCTGCTGCAGTCTTTACAGGTATTGGGTTTGTCTCATAAAACATTGCTTGTGCGAGGGGGTACATTTTAAGATACATCTCTCTTGCCTTCTCTACATTTCCTGCTTCCCATTCTTTTATCATTTGGGCCATATCCCGTGGGATAATATTTGCAACCACAGAGATTACCCCTGTCCCTCCGATGGAGAGAATAGGGAGAAGAAGTTGGTCATCCCCTGACATAAGTTTAAAACCTGGCTTTACTCCACGAACGATTTGTACCATTTGCCCAAGGTTTCCGCTTGCCTCTTTAACTGCTACAATATTTGGGATCTCAGAGAGTTTAGCCACAGTATCAGGAAGAAGATTTATCCCTGTACGAGATGGTACATTATAAAGGATTATAGGTATATCTACCTCTTCTGCAATCTTTTTAAAATGTAGGTACATCCCCTTTTGTGTAGGTTTATTGTAGTATGGTGTAATAAGTAGTGCTGCATCTGCCCCGGCCTCTTTTGCACATTTGGTAAGTTCTAAGGCCTCAGCGGTAGAGTTTGACCCTGTACCTGCTACTATGGGAATTCTACCATTTGCAATTTCTACACCCATTTTGATAAGTTCTTTATGCTCATCGTGTGTAAGGGTTGCAGATTCTCCTGTGGTACCTGCCAAAAGTATTGCATCTGTCCCGTTTTCTATGTGGAAATTGATAAGCCTTTCCACACCTGCCCTGTCAATCTTACCCTCTTCTGTAAAGGGTGTAATCATGGCTACTATAGAGCCTCTAAATTCCATAATACCGCCTCCTTATTTTTTATTCAAAATTCTATGGAATCTCCTCCATTACCCTAGAAACTATTTCATAGGCATCTCCTGCCCTCTCCCAATCTACATATATTAAGATATCTGTCTTGATAGTTGCCATCTCTAATATGTTTATACCAGCCTCACCAAGAGGTGTGGTAAGCTTAGAAATAACACCAGGGGTGTCTATAAAGTTTTGACTTTCTGTAGAGATAAGCCCGATATTGTCTTTTACTGTAATGGATTTTAAAAGTGGGTGTTCCACAACTATAGGATGTAACATATTGTATGTAAGTGAGGCATTATCTGTCTCTACATATACACCTATATATTTTGTTCCTACAGATACCCCATATATAGCAATTTCTTTTTCTGCAAGGGGACTTATAAGTTTATCCAAAAGCCCTGGGGTATTCATAATATCATTACCTACTATAGTGATCATGGAGAGTTTTTCTTTGTGGAGTGTGGCCCTTTTTTCAAAATAGCCCACAATTTCTGTACCTTCCACATCAAGGTCTCCATGTCTGAAGTGTATTACCTTTGACCTCATTTTTGGGGTTTTAAATCTAAGTGCATTCGGATGTATTACCTTTGCCCCTCTGTCTGCAAGGACTCCCATCTCCTTTACAGAGATTTCTTTTAAGATCTCTGCACCATCTACCTTTCTTGGATCACCACTTAGTACACCTTCTGCATCTGTTACAATTATTACCCAATCGGCATTTAAAAAGTTGCCAAGTGCATAGGCTGTAACATCAGAACCCCCTCTTCCCAAAGTGGTAACTCTGCCTTCAAGACTTCTTCCTAAAAAACCACACACTACAGGGACTGTTCCTTTTTCAATAAGGGGTTCTAGATATTTCTCTGCTTTTTCAATACTTTGCTTTGGTAATATCTTTGCACCCCATGGAATATTATCTGTAACTATGGGAAAATCTTCCCTGTTTGGATCAAAGTATTTGGCATCTATCCCCATAGATTTTAAGGTAGCAGCCATGATACGTGCAGAGGTTGCCTCACCCATTGCCACTATATCTGAAAGAAATGTATCATCTATATTTTCACCTGTTGCACCCTTTGCCGTATTTAAAAGGGTGTCTGTAACCCCTGCCATAGCAGAGACTACAACAATCATCTGGTCTCCCTTTTTTGCCTTTTTGGCAACTGCCCCTGCGGCAAGGCGTATTCTTTCTGCATCACCTACGCTTGTCCCTCCAAACTTTACAACGATTCTCACTCTATCACCCTCCTTTATGGTGTTGTATAACAAAAAAGGCGACTACTATCTTAAGTAGTCGCCTTTTGATCTCTCGAAAGACCCTAACTTAAGATAGCGCTCCACGAAAGGTCGGGTTCTCCTTTCGTGACAGTTTTATGGTTATTCACCATAAACCCAGCCCTAAGGAATCGGCCATTCCTTAAGACTTCGGCGGAATCACCTTTCGCTCCGGGTCAAAGATGCCGTCTCGCCGGAGGTACTCATTAATTCCGCACCTCTATCTTAATCACCTATATTCAATTTTCTTTACCATAACATAAAAAAAATGGTATGTCAAGGATAATGTATATTAAAATTGTGATTTTTATTTTCTGTTCCTATGGGACTTCTAAACCGTCATT
>CAYWXH010000062.1:0-6757 GCA_964462295.1 uncultured Atribacterota bacterium | reverse complement strand
ATATTAAAATTGTGATTTTTATTTTCTGTTCCTATGGGACTTCTAAACCGTCATTACTAGGAGCCCTTTCCCCCCCAACTGTCATTGCGAGGAGCGAAGCGACGTGGCAATCTCTGGTACCCCCTACCGTCATTGCGAGGAGCCCGCATTTTGGGCGACGTGGCAATCTCCGTGCCCAAGGTGTATTGGGGAGCGCAAAAGAGAGATTGCCACGCCTCCTTACGGGGCTCGCAATGACAGGGGTGTGGTTTGTCATTGCGAGGAAGGGCGTATTTTGCCCTGACGCGGCAATCTCCGGTACCCAAGGCGCATTGGAAAACGCAAAAGAGAGATTGCTTCGGCTCACAAACCGAGCCTCGCAATGACAAGGGAAAGAGCGGGGTCTCGCAATGACAAAACCGTGAGGGACCGCAGATTGCCACGGGCCACTTCCGTGGCCCTCGCAATGACGGCACAGGGGAACACGAGAATTGGCTTTCGGAGATTGCTTCGCACCACTTCGTGGTGCTCGCAATGACAAGGGTATGGTTTGTCATTGCGAGGAAGGGCGCATTTTGCCCTGAGTGATGCAATCTCTGGTATGTAGAGACCAAAAAAGTGAACTTTTTGTTTTCATAATAAAAAAAGTACACTTTGTAGTTTTTATTCTCTTTAATAATTTTTTAGCATCAAAAATTAATTGACAATATTTAAGTATTATTATAAAATAATTTTATACAAAAACTTAAATCTTATCAAAAAAGGGGGAGACTATTATGAAGTCTATTAAAACAAAACTTATAGTTTCTATAGGGTTAATGATAATTATTCTTTCTTTAGTTTTTCTATATATGGGTTATAAAAATACCACAAGGGTAATCTCACTTTCGGAAAAGAAAGAACTTACGAATTTGTATAAAACATTTTTAAATGAGATAAAAGCCAAGGCAGATATGGCAACTGTTATGGCAGAGGAGGTTGCACTTATTCCAGATGTTCAAGAGGCATTTGCAAAAGGGGATAGAGAAAAGCTCAAAGAGATGTTTATCCCTGTATTTAAAAAGTTAAGTGATGAAGGGTGGATAAAACAGTTTCAATTTCATAAACCCCCTGCTATCTCTTTTTTAAGAGTACATAAACCTAAAAAATTCGGAGATGACCTTTCATCTTTTAGATTTACAGTAGTTAAATGTAATAAGGAAAAGGTCCCTGTGTCAGGTCTTGAAAAGGGTGTTGCAGGGTTTGGTATAAGGGGTGTAGTACCTGTCTTTTACCAGGGAAAACATATAGGAAGTGTAGAGTTTGGTATCTCTTTTGGAGATCCGTTTGTGGAGAGATTGAAAAAGTCATATGGTGTGGATTATCAAGTATTTATCGAAGAAGATGGGAATTATAAGGTACTTGCATCTACGATAAAAGAGGCCTACAGGGGTGATAAGATAAAAGATGTATTGGACAATGGTAAACTCAGTACGGTATATACCACATTAGATGGAATACCTTATGCAGTTATAATAGGCCCTGTAAGGGATTTTTCAGGAAAGGTTGTAGGTGTAGTTGAGATACTAAAAGATAGAAGAGAGGTTCTCGGCATAATGAGATCCAATCTAATAGTCCAGATTGGGACTGGGATAGCCCTTCTTATTATTATTCTTATCCTTTTGTATTTTATTACAAATAGTATTACTGTACCTTTAATAAAAGTCACAAATCTTATGGATAAATTTTCTAAAGATTTTCAGGAGGGTAAGGCAGACCTTACGGAAAGGATAGAGATTAAAAGAAATGATGAGACAGGCATTCTTGCTGGGTCTCTAAATAGGTTGCTTGATGGCATAAAAGATATACTGAAACAGCTTAAAAATGAATCTGTCGAACTTCTTAAAGCTTCATCTGATGTACATAATGCCTCAGAGAAATTAAATGATATATCCCAATCCCTTGCCTCCACCTCTGAAGAGACGGCAGCTACAGTGGAGGAGGTAAGTTCTTCAGTGGAAGAAGTAGCGAGAAATGCAAAGAATATATCTGGTTATACAGAAAAAATAGTAGGTGAGGTGGATGATACTACAAAGATAAATAAGGATATGACAGAGAAATCTAAAATGGTGATAGATAATTCTTCTCTTATCACAGGGGCTATGGAGCAATTAGAAGAGATGATAGATAAAACTATGGAAATAATCACACAGGCAAAAGAAAAAGGAGAAGAGGTAAAGGCCCTTGCAAATGAAGGTGGACAGGGTATAGAAAATACAGTAGAGGGTATGAGTACGATAAATAAAAGGATGGATGAGATTGGAAAGATTATTGATAAATTAGGCAAATCATCAGAAGAGATAGGAAAGATTACAGAGGTAATATCAGACATAGCGGATCAGACAAATCTTCTTGCACTAAATGCAGCAATTGAGGCAGCCCGTGCAGGGGATGCAGGAAAAGGGTTTGCAGTTGTTGCAGATGAGGTAAGAAAACTTGCAGAGCGTTCACAACAGGCGGCAGGTGAGATAAATAATCTTATAAAAGGAATACAGACTGAAATAAAAACTGCTATATCTGCATCTTTGAAAGGGGTAAAAGAATCAGAATCTGGTATGGAGCTTGCAAAACAGGCAGGGAACATGTTTAACCAGATCCAAGATGGTATAGAAGAGATCTCATCTATTGTAGATTTAGTTTATAAGAATATGAGTCAAGAAAAAGAAAGTGAAGTGGTATTACATGATAAGATAGTAGAAAATGGTGAGTATATAAAAGAGATCGGAGAGCTTATAGAAGAGGGACAGGAACGTATGGAACTTATAGATAATGAAATAAAAGAGATAAATAATAGACTCTCTGAAATATCTATGGCTACAGATGAGCAGGCAGCAGGGATCGATGAGCTTAGGAAGAGTGTGGAAAATGTTGCAAATATGGCACAAGAAAATGCAGATATTACAAGAGAATTAGGAGAAGATTCCGCGCATATTAAGGAACTGGCAGAGGGCCTTGATGATATGGTAAAAGGGTTTAAAGCAGAATAGGATAGTTTCTCATTATAGGGGCTACTTATAGGTAGCCCCTTATTTTTTGCGTTAAAATTTTAAAAATTCGAAATAAGTATTGACAAAATTCGAAATTTGTGTTACATTTTTCTCAAAAGTATTACCGAAGGAGGGAAAAATGCACATACCGGATGGTTTTTTGGATACGAAAACTTGGGTTGCGATGTGGGGCATATCGGGGAGTGCAGTAGGCTATGCTATTAAAAAGGTAGAAAAAGAAATTGATGAGAAAAAAATACCCCTTATGGGTGTTACAGCATCCTTTATTTTTGCTGCACAGATGCTTAATTTCCCTGTTATGGGTGGGACATCAGGACATTTTGTAGGAGGGGTGCTTGCCGCTATTTTACTTGGGCCATGGGCAGGACTTTTGGTTATGACTACTGTACTTGTGGTGCAGTGTCTTATCTTTCAGGATGGAGGCCTTACCGCATTAGGTGCAAATATCTTCAACATGGGGATTATAGGTAGTTTCTTAGGCTATTACATCTATAGATGGTTATCAACTGTTATGAGTAGGAGGACAGGGGTATTATTTGCACCGGCATTTTTGGCATCATGGATTGCAACAGTACTTGCAGCATCTTTTTGCGCAATAGAGCTTTCCATATCTGGTACTGTTCCATTAGCTCTCTCACTTCCTGCTATGGTAGGGATCCATGCACTTATCGGAACTGGAGAGGGAATTATAACAGTTCTTGTGCTTGGATTTATCAAAAAGGTAAGGATAGACCTTCTTGTTCCCGAAGGGGGGTATTAGATATGAAAAGGTTTATTATAGGCGGATTCATTATCTCTGTAGTGCTTGCAGTCTTTCTCTCTCCCTTTGCATCATCATTTCCTGATGGGCTTGAGCGAGTTTCTGAAAACCTTGGTTTTGTACATAAAGAGGTTAGCGCTATAGTAAAGGGTCCTATCCCTAATTATACATTTCCCCTTGTAAAAAATGAGAAGATTGCTACATCTTTGGCAGGTCTTTTTGGTATACTTATTGTTTTCGTAGTTGCATTCGGTAGTGGATATATCCTAAAGAGTTTGAGAAAAAGATGAGGAAAACCCCAGTCACTTTAAAGATAGTATTTACTTTTCTATTTATTCTGATTATAGTAATGACCCCCTTTCGAAACTATTATATATTTTTGGGAGGAGTTGTTGCTATATCTATTTTTTTCATTATATCAAAACTTTCTCTATCTTTTTTTATAAAGAAAACCCTCTCTCTTCTTCCTTTTGTAGTATTTGTGGCTATTTTTCTTCCCTTTAAGAAAGGAGGTATTCCTATATTTGAGTGGCAGGGTATAGTCTTTTACCAAAAAGGGGCTATAATGTTTTTTACTGTGATCCTTAAAGCCTGGCTTTCTATGTGGGCACTTACCCTTTTGTACATTAATACACCTTTTCCGGAAATCATAAGGGGGCTTAGGGTTTTGGGAGTTCCGCATATATTTATAATGCTTATCTCTTTTATGTATAGATATATGTATATGTTTTTAAAGGTTGCAAAAGATATGGAAAAGGCACGAGAACTTAGAAATTTTGGGAAAAATAGATGGACACAAATAAGGGTATATGCAAATATTATAGGTCTTCTTTTTATAAAGGCATATGAAAGAGGGGAGAGGATATATGATGCAATGCTCCTTAGAGGGTTTGATGGAAAACTCGATAATTGAGGTTAGAGATTATAGCTATACTTATCCAGATGGAAGATTGGCACTTGATAGGATAAGTTTTTCTGTAGGGGAGTATGAGTGTATTGGGATAATAGGTCCCAATGGTGCAGGTAAAACCACACTTCTTCTCTCTCTTTTGGGTATATTTAGAGGTAGAGGAGAGATAAAAATAAAGGGAATGAGTCTGGATAGAAAGAGTATGAGGAAGGTACGCCAGATAATGGGGTTTGTATTTCAAGACCCAGATACCCAGCTTTTTTCTCCTACAGTATACGAAGATGTAGCCTTTGGTCCCATAAATATGGAACTTCCTTTATGTGAAGTAAAAGAGAGGGTAAAGACTGCGCTTTCTTTGGTTGGGCTCCCCGGATTTTCCGATAGGATTTCCCATCATCTAAGCATAGGAGAGAAAAAAAGGGTAGCCCTTGCCAGTATACTTTCTATGGACCCTGAGATACTACTTTTCGATGAGCCCCTATCAGGACTTGACCCTCGCGGAAAAAGATTGTTTACCAAGCTCCTTGGGAATATGAAAAAAACAAAGATTATAGCAACTCATGACCTTTTGCTTGTGGAATCTCTCTGTGATAGAGTTTTAGTTTTAAAAGATGGTAAATTACTCTGGCAAGGTCCTCCATCCTATATACTACATAACGAATATATCCTTGAAAAGTATGGGCTTTAATCTCTTTCTGTAAGTTCCTCTATTAGTTTTTTTAGCTCATCCATTTTGAAAGGTTTTGTAAGTACACCAGAAAAACCGTAAGACTTATAATTTCTAACTATATCATCATCAGAGTATCCTGTAGAGACTACAACAGGCAGATCTTTATCAAGTTTTCTTATCTCAGCTATAGCCTCTTCCCCTCCCATACCACCTTTTATTGTAAGGTCCATTATAATAAGATCAAAAGATTTTCCTTCTTCTTTTCTCTTTTTGTAAAGTTCTATGGCCTCTCTTCCATCTTCTGCAAGTTCAATCTCATACCCCAAAAAAGAGATCTGGTCTGATACAACATCCCGAATAAACTCATCATCATCCATGAGAAGTACCCTCTTCTTTTTTTCCTCTCCCATTCTTTTATCCTCCTTCCCTTCCTTTTTGATTTTTAATCTTTGGAGTAAAAGATATGAAAGGCTGTGCCCATCCTTTCTTTAATTTTTATGGTGAAACAGTGTGGGATTTAAAAAGGGAACAAGGGCCATAATAGTGCTTTGTATATAGAGATCTTTCCTTAAGACCATATGTTTTGTAAGATACCCTATCGCCCCTTCTTTCTTCCCTATATCCTTTGTATTTAGTATTTCATCTAGTACGCTACTTAGTTCTTCCCTTTTCATTACTCTATCTGTAACATGTGGGGGAAGTGAGAAAAAGGGTGCACCCCCAAAGGAAATCTCCCCTTCCCCAGAGATTATGCATGTAACCCCTAATTCAAACACCCCATATGGGAAGCTGTAGAGCCCCCCTTCTATCCCTACGAAATAATCACCTTCTTTGCGTAGTTTGTAGAGGTACGATGCCCTGTTTTTTGCACCATCCCATACCTCTTTATCTATGGGTTGAGAGGGAACTAGAGAAGGTGCATCTATGCCCTCTATGTTTAGATCATTGAAAAACCTTGAAAAGGCTTCCCGGGTTGCCTCTATTTTTACAGGATTTTTTGAACCTACTATGATTTTTGGCATATACAATCTCCTTACTTATTTCACCTATTGTAAAACTGTTTTTGTTATTGCAAGGCCTTCTGGGTGCCGTCATTACGAGGTCTTTTCCCCTCTCATTGCGAGGTCTCGCTCTTTCCCTCTCTTGTCATTGCGAGCCTCCGTAAGGAGGCGTGGCAATCTGCGGTCCCTCACGGTTTTGTCATTGCGAGACCCCACTCTTTCCCTTGTCATTGCGAGGGCCACGGAAGTGGCCCGTGGCAATCTCTCTTTTGCGTTTCCCAATGCGCCTTGGGTACCGGAGATTGCTTCGTCAGGGCAAAAGACGCCCTTCCTCGCAATGACAATTGGGGGCTTAGTCCCTACAACAGCTCCTCCACCTTTTTTGCCTTC
>CAYWXH010000061.1:0-10228 GCA_964462295.1 uncultured Atribacterota bacterium | reverse complement strand
TAATAGTAAAAGTGAATAGGTTTTGTAATGACAAAAAGGGAGGAGCCCACAATAAGGAAAGGGAAAAAGTAAGTACCCTTAAAAAAGGTTAATAGGGGATCTCCCCTATTAACCTAATGGTGCATTGGGGTGATTTGGCCCAAAGTGTTTAAGCATTACAAGGGGTTCCCTTTTGCTTTTATTTTCTATACATACCCCTTCTCTTGCCCGCTCATATGTGACAAATAGTTCATCCTCTGTCATTTGTCCAAATCTTATAAGAGTAGGAGATGAAATATCAAGCCCTTCAAATGTACCATACCCTTGTATTACAATGAGTCCATATGGTGCAGGCTCTTTTATATTTACCTTTTTCCCAGGGAGTACTGTAAGTTCCTTTGCAGAAAAATAGGGAGAACCATAGGCAATCCAATATTCTTCATATCCTTGGTCTTTCATCTCTTCTCTGTCTCTTACAGGTTTTGGGGTTCTTTTGTAATGTTTTTTAAATTCTGGGTCAAGATTTATCTCCCAATCAAGCATATTTACGATATAATCAAGGTCTTCTTTATGTTCATGAGGAACATTATTTACCAGATATTTTTTGTCTATATATTTGTCCCATACAAGGGATTGGAACATTGCATAAACATCTGAGCTTCTCTGTGGTTCATATGTAAGTAAAGACCCTGGTGCATGAAGGACTCCAGGGGGTACATACCACCCTGTTCCAAGCTCCAGTTTATATGCCTTAGAATGATTTAATATCCCATTATCCCCCTTATCCCAATTTTTTATACAATTTTTTATATCATCTTTTGTGGTTCCTGGCTCTAACCCAAAATATGTAAGGGGAAAGTAACCGGGATGATTGTTGAGTTGTCTGGGGAAATAATATGCCTCAGGTTTTCCCTTCATACCTACATTTTTGGCAAGTTCGTCACTTTGATGCATATGAAGAGGGAGTGGGTCCATATTATCAAAAAACTTGGCAAACATTACCCAACCCCCCTCCTTTTCCATTACCTCTTTTCCTAATATCTCATCTCCTAGCATCTCTATGGCCTCTTTTAGTAGGACTTTTTTCCCATGTAGCCCGTCTTCTATGTAAATATAGCTTAATCCTTCATCTTCTGGCGTACCGGGACCATTGTCTGCAGATACCGTAGATGCAAACCATCTTTCATCTATACCCCCTCGATGTGCCCCTAATGCATAATAGTCATCTGGATGCAGTTTTAGTCTCTTTCCTGGTATGGAAAATACCCGTGGAACCCAATTGGGAAAAAGTCTTAAGACACCTTTTCCATCTTTTAGTGCTTTTTTTATAAGCTCTTTTTTCTCCATTCTATACCTCCCTAATTTCCCCTATCTCTTCATCTATATAATTTGCAAAATATACATATACAAATTCTTCTGTCAAGGCCTTTACCCCATGGGATACCTTTTTGGGAACAAATACATACATCCCTGGTTCTACCTCCTTTTCTTCACCACCTGCATAAAAGAGACCCTTACCTTTTAGGATAATAAATATCTGCTCTTGGTCCTTATGCTTATGTCTTGGGGTCTCTTCCCCCTCCTTCAGATAAACAACCCCTGCCTCTGATCCTTCAGATATCTCTTTTGTTACAAGCATCATACACTTATGTCCAAAAAGGTCTCTCTCTTCTGCCTCTTCAAATCTCTTAATCCACATAATTTTCACCCCCTCATTTTTTTGTATCAATCGATTTTAGATAGAGAGATATTAGCATATAGAGTTTTTCTTTTTGGTTCTTGTCGAATTTCTCTTCCCTTTTTGGATTTTGTAAAAATAACCCGATATCTCTATCTACCATTATTATACCTCTTTTTTCCTCTTTTAAACAGTTTTTACAAATAGATATACCATTTTCTACATCTATAAAAAATTCCCCACCTTCTATAGGTCTTTTACATATACTACATTTTGTAGTTTCTGGCTTGAATCCAAGGAATTCTATGAGTTTGGTAAGATAGAAGAGTTTTGGTATTTTTCCCTTTTCAATCTCTTTGAGAAGAGAGGTAATGAGTGCATATATCTTTAGATCTCTTTTTTCAAATGGACTAAATCTATCTACATAACCTATAATTTCTAATACATCATTTATAGTTTCGAGTGGGTATTTTTGTATAATATAATTTTTTTTAATATCAATCTCTCTTATGTAATAGAGGTTTTTTCCTTTGTAGAGGATAAAAGTGCCATAGGTTAGGGGATTTGTTCCTATGCTAAATTTTGTGCCAGGCCTTCTTGCCCCCTTTGCAATAGCCCTTATTTTCCCTCTCTTTTTTGTAAAGAGGTCAACAAGTCTATCTTTTTCTTGGAATACATAGTTTCTTAGTACTATAGCCTCATCTTTAAATAGTATAGGCCCCTCCTTAAACTGTAGATATTATGGGATGTAACCCATTCTTTTTAGAAGTTCTTTTTTCTCCTTCCAATTTTTGTCTACCTTTACCCAAAGATCAAGATATACCCTTTTTCCTATAGTTTCTGAGATATCTATACGAGCAGCCTGTCCTATCTTTTTTAGCATCTCTCCATTTTTACCTATCAGGATAGCCTTTTGACCTTGTCTTTCCACATAGATTTTTGCCTTTATATATACTAGATTTTCATTTCTCTCTTTGTATTCTTCTACCTCCACTGCTGTAGAATACGGTATCTCTTGATGGGTAAACAAAAAGATCTTTTCCCTTATGATCTCTGCAACCAAGATCCTCTCCCAAACATCTGTTACCCTGTCTTTAGGATATAGAGGGGGTGAGAAGGGAAGGAGATCTTTCAGTTTCTTTATAAGGGTATCTATACCTATAAGCTTTAAAGAGGATAGTGGTAAAAACTCTTTATCTGGTAGAATTTTACTTATACTGTCAATTACAGGGAGTATATCCTCTCTTCTCTTTAGGAGGTCTACTTTCGTAATCCCGATAACTATATTTGGGTTTTTCAGTGTGGTGAGTTTTTTTGCTATCTCTAAATCTTGGCTTTCAACACCTTTTGACTCAACAAGAAACAGGATTGCATCCACATCATCTAATGAAGAGTATGCAGCCCCTACTATGAGTTCTTCAAACCTATCTTTTGGTTTTGTGATTCCTGGGGTATCTATAAATACAATCTGCACATCTTCTCCATTGTAGACACCCCTCATCTGTGTCCTTGTGGTTTGAGGTTTTGGTGAAACTATTGTAATCTTTTGGTTTATTATAGTATTTAGAAGTGTAGATTTTCCTACATTTGGTTTTCCTACAACCCCTACAAATCCTGCCTTGAACTTGCTATAATCCGTATTATCCATCATTTGTATGCTATCTCTCCTTTGTCTTTGGGCAAAATTTCTATCCAGATCTTCCCCGGATTTAGTGTGATCCTTTCACCTGATTTGTCCATTAGGAATATAGGGTCTTTGGGGTGTTTTACCCATTTTATACTCATCATACTACCACCTGTAAAGAGTATCCCTCGACCTACTCCATTTACATTCATCTTTAGCCTTCCTGCTTTGTCATTTTTTCTAAGGGTTGATGGTATAAATAGAATAATTAGATTATTTGTTTTTATGGGTTTATCACTTAAAGCATCCATCCATTTAGTATTATTTATATACCTTATATACCTTCCATCTTCATATTTATAAGTTATGGCATACATTCTATTGTACTTTATGTATATCTTTTTCACAGGCTTTCCTACATCTTGTGTCTTTTTTATTAATGCCCCAAAATAAGGTACTCTTGTGGGGGGAGATATGTTAAATGTATGTATAGCCCTTTCTAAAAGATATGATGAGGTAAAAAGATTATGTGGGGCCTTTTTTTGATGATCTCTTTTGAAATATCCTCCATGATTAAGCTGATCAAGATCATGTATCCCAAGTTTTTTGATTGCAATATATGCATAAGGGCTTCCCCCGCAGTGTACATAGAGACCTTTATAGGGATATGCAAGTCTTACAAAATATTCCCGTGCACTCCTTATAGGTCCGATCTTAGATACATTTTTATCTATGAAGATTGCCATAAACCTTGTAATGCCACCTTCTGCAAGTGCCTCATATACTATATCCGCATCACCTATACCATATTGGGGTCTTGCATCTTTATGATTATCGATCATTACAATGATAGGTGTTTTTGTGTCCCCTAAGGCATTGGTATATGAAAATAGTAAGATAATACCTAATACAAGGAGAATCCATCTTTTTTTCATTTATCTGTTACGCCTCCTTTGGATTTTTTTATAATTACCTCATATATCCTGTTTTCCTTTACTTTGGATGCAATTATTTCGAGGTCCTTATACTTTACACTCTCCCCTTCTTGTGGTATCTTTCCTAAAAAATCCATAATAAGACCTGATATGGTTTCAAATCCATTAACAGGTAGGTTAAGACCAAATATATCATTTATATCCTCTATAGTCATGGTGCCTTTTAGCCAGATACTCCCATCGGGGAGTCTTTTGTACTCTTCCTCTCCTTTTTCAAATTCATCTCGAATTTCTCCAAAGATTTCCTCTACTATATCTTCGATTGTAACAACCCCTGATACAACACCATATTCATCTATTACTATACCCAAATGTACCTTTTTTGCGCGAAATTCCTGTAGGAGCTCTTCGATATGTTTAAATTCTGGAATAAAAAATGGCTCATGTGCTATATCTTTTACAGTAAGGTTATCTTTTTTATGCCAATTTCTAAATATATCCTTTACATGGATTACCCCAGTTATGTCATCAAGTGTTTCTTCATATATGGGGATACGAGAATGCCCTTCTTCAGAAATTACACGAAGTGCCTCATCAAGTGAGCTATCCTCATGAATGGCTGTAATCTCTATTCTGGGAGTCATAATATCCTTTACTTGTACTTCTCTGAAGTCAAATACATTTAATACCATCTTTTTCTCTGTTTCCATAATATTTTCATCTTTATACATCATCTCTATCATGTGTTTTAGACCTTCTTTTGTAATAAAGGGTTTCTCCTCTCCCCTTTTTGTGCCAATAAACCAAAGTAGTGGTTTTGTAATTTGAGTAAAGATATAGACTACAGGGTATAGAAATTTGGAAAATATGGTAAGAAGTGTGAGTGATTTTAGTGCTATGTCAAGGGAGCGTTTTCTTGCAATATTTTTTGGTATGATCTCCCCAAATACTACTATAAAGAATGTAACTGCAAATGTGGATACAAGGATCCCCTCTTTCCCAAAGATCTTTACAAACCAAGGAGTTGCAATTGTTGAGGTTAAGATGGTAGAGAAGTTTACCCCTACCAATATAGTACCAAGAACTATCTCTGGTTTATCTAAAAGCTCTTCTAATAACTTGAGTTTTCTATCTTTATGTTTATAAAATTTCACGATTTTCCCCTGAGAGACAATGGCAACCTCACTTGCAGAAAAAAAGGCGATCAAACCGAGAAAAACAAGAAATATAACAAGATTTATTATCATTTAGACCCTTCTCCTTTAAGATTCCCAAGTCGTATAATAACCTTTTCTATCCTGTTTTTATTTATCTTTGCTACCTCAAATTCTATATCTTTATATTTTACCTTTTCACCCTCTTTTGGTATATGAGATGTAAGTTCAAATATAAGACCACTTAAGGTATCAAAATCTTCTTCTTCATCAACAATGTTTACCCCTATCTCCTCCGATAATGTATAGAGATTTATAAGGCCATCCACTATGTATGTGTTTTCATCTATTTTTTGTATAGGCTCTTCCTCTTTATCATACTCGTCTTGAATCTCTCCGACGATCTCCTCCATAAGGTCTTCCATAGTAACAAGGCCTGCAACACCGCCATATTCATCTATAACAATTGCTATTTGTATGTTGTTCTTTATAAACTCTTGGAGCATATCATCTGCCCGTTTATTCTCTGGTACAAATAGGGGTTTTCTTATGAGATTAGTTATAGGTGTGCTTAGTTTCTCCTCTTTTAAGTATTTGGAGAGATCTTTTATATATAGAATGCCTATTATATTATCTATATTTTCCTCATATACAGGGATACGAGAGTGGTGAAGTTTTCCTATTTTTTTCATAATATCCTCTAATGTAAGTTCTGCTTCCAAACACTCCATATCTACTCTAGGGACCATTACCTCTTTTAGGGTGGTTTCTCTAAATATCATTATTTTTTCTATCATTTCCCTTTCTTCTTCTTTTAATATACCATTTTCTTTACCCAATGAAAGTAGTATATTTACTTCTTCCTCAGAGAAGTCTTCTTCTTTGGTTTCTATTCCAAAGAGATAAGAGAAAAATTCTACAAATTTTGTAAGCAGATATACCAAAGGAGAAAAAATTATAGAAAAAAAGCGAAGGGGGTATGCGGCAAGAAGCGCTATCCTCTCTGGCATATAAATAGCTATATTTTTAGGTGAGATCTCCCCAAAGAGTAAAATAATAAAAGTCATTAAGATAGTAGAGATCCAGAGGCCATATTTTCCCCATAAAGATACAGCAATATATGCAGCCAAAGAAGATGCAAATACATTTACAAACATATTCCCTACAAGTATCGTTGTGAGGGTCTTCTGAGGCTCTTTTAAAAGGTCAGAAAGAACCTTATTTTCTTTTTTTAGGTAGTATTTCCCCAGGGCTACTAATGCTGTTTCTGTCCCTGAGAAGAAACTCGAAAGTAGTATGAGGAGAACCAGTAATGTCAATTCTCCCCATCTACTGGGGTCATCCAAGCTTTATGTTCCCTCCTATACATTTTATTTTGGCTAAATTATAACATGTGTGTCAAAATTTTGCAAATCTTTTTAAAATAAATACCTACTTTGTTATCATTTAGGGAAAGCCTGTATTAATAAGAGGAAGGGATTTTTAAATTCTTGATTGACAATAACCCATCTTTTTGCTATATTATTTTTGAGTTTAAAATGAAAAGAGAGGGAGGGAAGTCTTTTGAACTTTCAAGAAGTTATATTTACCCTTCAAGATTTTTGGGCTAAACAAGGATGTATAATCTATCAACCTTATGATATAGAAGTAGGGGCAGGGACTATGAACCCTGCTACTTTTTTGCGATCTATTGGGCCTGAACCTTGGAAGGTTGCATATGTAGAACCTTCAAGGAGGCCTACAGATGGAAGATATGCCGAAAATCCCAATAGATTACAACACTATTATCAGTTTCAAGTGATTATGAAGCCAAGTCCTCTTGATATCCAGGACATATATCTTGAGAGCCTTAAGGTTTTAGGGATAGATTCCAAAGAACATGATATAAGATTTGTAGAGGATAACTGGGAGGCACCTACCCTTGGGGCATGGGGCCTGGGTTGGGAAGTCTGGTTAGATGGGATGGAAATCACCCAGTTTACCTATTTTCAGCAGATAGGTGGAATGGACCTTAAGATTATCCCTGTTGAAATTACATATGGACTTGAGAGAATTACTATGTACCTTCAAGAAAGAGATAGTGTATTTTTAATCGATTGGAATGGAGAACTTACCTATGGAGATGTCCATAAAGAAGAGGAGATAGAGTTTTCCTATTATAACTTTGAAAAGGCCAATCTTAAAAGATTACAGAAGATGTTTTCCCTTTATGAAGAAGAGGCCAAAGACCTTATTGAAGAAGGGCTTGTAAGTCCTGCCTATGATTATGTACTTAAGTGTTCTCATACCTTTAATCTTTTGGATGCACGGGGTGCCTTAAGTGTAACAGAGAGGACCCACTATATGACCAGGATAAGAGAGCTTGCCAAAATGTGTGGAGAGCTATACTATAAAAAGAGAGAGGAAAGGGGTTTCCCTCTTATGAATACCAAGGAGAGTGCAAGATGAAGAGAAATTTTCTATTAGAGATAGGAACAGAAGAACTTCCCTCTTCGTTTGTAAAAATTGGTATGGAAGGTCTCCATAAGGGTTTTGAAACCTTTTTAGATAGAGAAAAGATTGGTTATGAAGAGATCTATGTTTATAGTTCACCAAGAAGGCTTGCAATTTATATAAAAGGCTTATCTGAGATGCAAACACCTACTGAAAAAAAGATCAAAGGTCCTCCGTATAAGGCATCTTTTGATAAAGATGGAAATCCTCTTCCTGCTGCTTTGGGGTTTGCGAAAAAACAAGGGGTAGAGGTAAGCGACCTGGTAGTCGAGCAAGAGGGTACCAATAGATATGTATATGCGATAAAGAGAGAAGGGGGAAGACCTACTTCTGAGCTTTTATCATCCAATATTCCATCCATAATAGAAAAACTTTACTTTCCAAAGACCATGCTTTGGGGAGAGGGTAAGTTTAGGTTTGCACGTCCAATTCATTGGATACTCTCCCTCTTTGGAAATGAAGTAGTGGAATTTGAGATAGCAGATATAAAGGCATCTCGTTATACCTATGGACATAGGTTTTTGGCGCCTACTAAGATTGAAGTAGGGGCCCCAGAGGATTATTTAGAAAAATTAAGGAATGCATATGTATTTGCAAATAGAAGGGAACGAGGAGAGATAATAAGAAAAGGATACGAAGAGATAGCAAAGAAGTTAGGAGGAGATACCGAAATACCTTCTTATGGGCTCTTAGAAGAGGTTATCGACCTTGTAGAATATCCTACAGTTATGTACGGAAAATTTTCCAAAGACTATTTAAAGCTTCCAAAAGAGGTACCTGTTTCTGTAATGGAAGATCATCAGAGGTATTTTCCTGTATATAAAAAAGGAGAACTTCTCCCATATTTTGTGTTTGTATCTAACACAAAAAAGGAAAATGAAGATATAGTTGTTCGCGGTAATGAAAGGGTACTTAGGGCACGGCTTGAAGATGCAATGTTTTACTTCGAAAAAGACCGAGAGGTTTCCCTTGAAAAACGCGTGGAAGACCTAAAAAAGATGGTCTTTCATAAAGAACTTGGCACCCTTTATGATAAGGTAGAAAGGCTAATGGAGATCTCTTGGGCAATATTAGAATATATAAATAGAACTGAAGTAGGAAAATTAGTAGATAGGGTGGCATATCTTTCTAAGGCAGACCTTGCTACATACATGGTAAGGGAGTTTCCTGAGTTAGAGGGCATTATGGGAAGAGAGTATGCCCTCTTAGATGGGGAAGAAGAGGATGTTGCAGTGGGTATATATGAACATTATCTTCCTAAAAATATTAAAGATAGTTTGCCATCTACATGGGGTGGTAAGATAGTCTCTATAGCCGATAAGTTAGATTCTATTTTTTCCTATTTTTCCATTGACCTTGTACCCACAGGCTCTTTTGATCCCTATGGTCTTAGGAGAAAGGCCCAAGGTGTTGTATCTATCCTCATAAAAGATCCAGATATAGATATACCCCTTTGTGATCTTTTGGAACTTGTATATAAGGTAATGAGTAAGTCAGGAATTGTAAAGATGGAGCACCTCTCTATGGCAAGAGACTTTTTTGTAGATAGGATAAGAAATATCCTTGCAATGGAGAATGTAAAATATGATATAATAAATGCAATCATAGTAGATGATAGAATTGGATCCCTAAAGGCAATATTAGATAAGGCAAAAGTTTTTAGTGAGCTATACAATAGTGATACATTTAAGAATGTGGTTTTGATTTATAATAGAATAAATAATATGATAAAAAAGTTTGAAATCTCAGAAGAGCCTTCTCCCGAACTATTTAACACTTCATTTGAAAAAGATCTGTTTGAACTTTGGAAAAATAAAAAGGGTGTATTTATAAATTCTATAGATAAGAGGGATTACGAAGGTGCACTAAAGATAATCTCAGATATGAGAGAGGTGGTGGATAAGTTTTTTGATAATGTACTTATAATGGATAAAGATGAAAATATAAGAGAAAACAGATTAAGATTGCTTAATTTTATATTGAAAGATTTAAAAAAGTTGGGGGATTTTTCTAAAATAGAAGGTTTAGTATAATCCTGTAAAGGACAAAAGAAAAGGAGGTAGCTTATGGCTAAGAAGTATGTGTATTTCTTTGGTGAAGGCGATGGCAGTATGAAGGCTTTATTGGGGGGTAAGGGTGCAGGTCTTGCAGAGATGACAAGAATTGGCCTCCCTGTACCACCAGGATTTACCATTACCACAGAGGTATGTAATGAGTTTTACAGATTAGGTCAAAGATACCCTGAAGGCCTTGAGGAACAGGTAGAGGAGAATCTAAAGAGGTTGGAAGAGGTAAGAGGAAAGAAATTAGGGGATGAAAAGGATCCCTTACTTGTATCTGTAAGATCTGGTGCACCAATATCTAT
>CAYWXH010000060.1:0-10231 GCA_964462295.1 uncultured Atribacterota bacterium | reverse complement strand
AAATGAGATGTATGAGCCCCTTACAGTGAGTACTGAGGAGGCAATATGTGAGGAGGTTAGCGTAAACCTTTTGGAATAAGGAATGGGAAATGTGATATACAAAGAAAATCGCAAAAAATATATATGAATATGCACACCACCAAATTATTAACAAGAGAAAAAGAAGAGTTGACTTTATTGTTTTATGTGCTAAAATTTAATAAGTAAAAATTTGGAGGTAGAGATGCCATTACTCGGTGCACATGTATCTATATCAGGTGGTGTATACAATGCCCCAAAGAGGGGAAGAGATTTAGATTGTGATGTGATTCAGATATTTTCTAAAAATCAGATGCAATGGACGGCAAAGCCCCTTTCAGAAAAAGATACAGAAAAGTTTAAAGAAAATATTAAAAAATATGACATAAAAGATGTAGTAATTCATACCTCTTATCTTATAAATATAGGAAGTCCTGAAGAGGAGAAGCTTAAAAAGTCTCAAAATGCTCTCCTTGATGAGTTTATAAGAGCTGGGCAATTGGGCGTTCCTTATGTAGTCCTTCATCCTGGTTCTCATATGGGAAAAGGAGAAGAGGTGGGGCTTAAAATTATAGCAGATAGCATTAATTATCTTTTTGAGCTTTCTAAGGATAGTAATGTAATGTTATTACTTGAGACTACAGCAGGACAGGGTTCAAATTTGGGTTATAGATTTGAACAGCTTGCATATCTTATAGATAAGACAGAAAACAAGGATAGAATAGGGGTATGTCTTGATACATGTCATATCTTTGCGGCAGGGTATGATATAAGGACAAAGGATGCATATGAAAATACCATGTCCCAGTTTGATGAAATTATTGGGCTTTCAAATCTTAAGGCTATTCATTTAAATGATTCGAAAAATGATCTTGGTACAAAAAAAGATCGACATGAACATATTGGGAAAGGCTATATTGGACTTGATGGATTTAGATTTATAGTAAATGATAAGAGATTAGAAGGTATTCCTATGATACTTGAGACCCCAGGTGGTGATAAGTATTATAGGGAAAATCTTAAAGTACTAAGGTCACTTATAGAGGAAAAAAGATGAGTGAAGAGGTAGGACTTGTTCTTGGTACAAAAGATGCATCTCCCTTGGAGTTTTGGGTAGGTGTTTTAAAAGATAGATATTTGGAACTTGATGATATTGTAGAGGTAACCACGAAGATTCCTGGGAAGGATGAAAAGGTTACCTTTTATGGAGTAGTAGACCATGTAAGAAAACTGTATGAAGGAGCACAGTTTGATAGTGATACCATACTTGCAAAAGAAGGGCTTATTCCTGTAGAGGTGTCATATGCAGCCTTTGTAAAGGTTACTCGGGTAGAGCCTGAAGTCTACATACCTCCTCATCCAGGGGATAAGGTTTATCGTTCTACAAGGGGAATAGAGAAGGGACTCTATTTTGATAGGATGGAGAGGAGAGTGCCTGTAGGAATAATGAGAAACGGTGCTGTAGTTTATTCTAATCTTGAATTTATAAATGGAGAGAAAGGAGGACATCTTTCTATCTCTGGAATATCGGGGGTTGCTACAAAGACATCATATGCCTTATTTTTTTTATATTCTCTTTTTAACTCAAAGGCACTTGGAAAAGAGAGGGCATCTACACATGCCATTATTTTTAATGTAAAAGGAGAGGATTTGCTTTTTCTTGATAAGCCAAATAAGAAGTTAAAAAAAGAAGAGAGAGAAAAGTATGCACTCCTTGGTCTTCCTTCTGATAGACCCTTTGAAAGTGTAAGATTTTATGCACCTTCTCGCCCTGTAAGTGAGGGGATAGAGGTTATGACTGAAAAGAGAAAAGAAGGTATAAATCCATATTTTTGGACAATGTATGATATAGCAAGTAAAAGAATTTTACGTTTTCTCTTTTCTACAGGAGGAGAAGAAGAAATCTCTACCCTGATGCATGCCATAAGAAAAGTAGAGGATAGACTATATGAGCTTTCTAAAGACTCAAAAGATAAAGTCTCCATTGAGAAAGATGGGAATAAGATAGATACCCTTTTTGATTTGAAAAGGGATATAGAGATAGATCAGGAATGGTGGTTTAGTGGAGGAAATGTGGCATCACAGACAGTCTCTGCATTTTTGCGAAGACTTGACCATGCGGCGGTAAGTGCACGTTCCATAATAAGGCCGTTTCCTCGGGGAAATTACAATACATCTTCTTTTAAGATCGGGTGGAAGGACTCACAGATTACTGTAATTGATGTAAATAGACTTGATTCATATTCTAAGATGTTTGTAGTAGGTGTTATTATAAATGAAATATTTAGAGAAAAAGAAAAGAGCAATACTTCACGCCCCCTTGTTTTCATAATGCTTGATGAGCTTAATAAATATGCCCCCAAAACCGGATGGAGTCCTATAAAAGAGCTTTTATTAGACATAGCAGAGAGGGGTAGATCTTTAGGTATAATACTTATAGGAGCACAACAGACTGCATCAGAGATAGAAAAAAGGGTATTTGCAAACTCTGCTATTAAGGTGGTGGGAAGGCTTGATCCCGCCGAATCAGAGCGAACAGAGTATGATTTTCTTACTCCAACATTGAGGAAAAGGGCTATAATGATTAATTCAGGAACAATGATATATCATCAACCAGATGTTCCTGTCCCCTTGCTTCTTCGCTTTCCTTTTCCTCTTTGGGCAACAAAAAAGGAAGAAGTTGAAGATGATGAGGGAAATCTCCCTGATTTTATGATGTGATATGCGCATAGTACATACGGCAGATTGGCACTTGGGAAAAACACTATATGGGAAAGATAGGACAGAAGAAGAGACAAAAGCCCTTTCATATCTCAAGGATTTTATAAAAGAAAATGATGTGGAACTTCTTATAATTGCAGGAGATATATTTGATAAGTTTATCCCTTCTTCCCGCGCTGAAGAGGTATTATTTAACTTTTTGGTAGAGCTTCACTATTTGGGTACCCAAGTTCTTATGGTTGCTGGTAATCATGACAGTGGGTTAAGATTTTCCTCAATTGCTAAGATATTGAAGATAGCAAATATTCACTCTTTTGGAAAAACAAGTAGGGAAACATATCTAAAATTTCAAAGTAGGGCAAAAGAGCCTATTTTTATCTCTGCTGTTCCCTTTATAAGAGAGGCAGAAGTTTTGAATGTAGGTGATTATGAACTCCCAGAGCATATTGCAAAATCAAGGTATGCAGAGCGAATGGGGGCTGTATTTCATTACTTTAAAAAGATGTTTATAGATGATGGGATAAATATTGTAGTTACACACCTTCTTGTAGGGGGTGCAACTACCTCTGGAACAGAACACAAATTCTATCTTGCAAACTCTTATGCAGTACCTCCACTTCTTTTACCTCATACGGCAAGTTATATAGCAGCAGGTCATATACATAAGTATCAAAAACTTGATACCCCAGCACCTGCATATTATTCAGGATCTCTTTTCCCCTTAGATTTTGGAGAACAGGATGAAAAAGGTTTTATATTTTTAGAGATAAAGCCAGGACTTCCCCCTGATAAAATCGAATTTATTAAAACACCTTATAAAAAGATGAAGGTCATATCAGTAGATAAAGAAGAAGTTACATCTTTTATTGAAGAGTATGCGGAATTTGACGGATATTTAAAGGTTATCCTTGATGCCAAGGGAGAAGATGTAAGACTCCTCATAGAGAAGATAAAAAAGTATCTTCCTCAAGTTTTAAATATTCAAATTCTTAAAAAAGAGACAGAAAAAAAGAGAAATCTTATGATAGATGATATATTAGATCCTGTTAAGTCCTATATTTCATACTATGAAGAGAAAAAAAAGGAAAAACCATCCCATAAGCTTATAGAATTATTTAAAGAACTCTATAAAAAGGTGATAGAAGATGAGGGTTAGAAAGCTTACCCTTTGGGGATTTACAGCATATAAAGATAAAGTAACCATAGATTTTTCTGACCTTTCTGTATTTGTAATAACTGGTCCAAATGGTGCAGGTAAGTCTTCTCTTGTAGAATCTATACTGTTTGCCCTATACGGTAAATCCCCTCGTGCGGAGAAGGGTATAGGTTCTTTGGTTTCTCAAGATGCAAATGAGATGGGTGTAGACCTTGAATTTCATGTAGGAGAAGAGCTTTACAAGGTGTATAGAGTTTATAGAAAAAATACAAAGGGTAAAGTTTTAGCACATACTGTAGAACTTAGAAGATGGAAGGATGATAAGTGGATTATGGTTTCCTCAAAATCAAAAGAGGTTACAGGAAAGATAGAATCCATACTTGGTATGAATTATTTAACATTTACAAGGGCAGTTATTATTCCGCAAAATATGTTTGATAAGTTTTTAAAACCCGAAAAACCAAAAGAAAGAAGAGATGTGTTAATTACTCTTTTAGGTCTTTCTATCTACGAAAAGATAAGAGAGTTTGCCCGAGAGGAGAGGAGAAGGGTAGAGGGTGAGTTTAGACGCTTTGAAGGTAGATGGGAAGGTATAAGGGATGTATCAGATGAAAAGGTAAGAGAGATTGAAAGAGAGATAAAAAAGCTTTCCCTATCTCTTTTGGACAAAGAAAGGGAGATAGATAAACTTACAAAAGATATAGAAAAATTAAAAGAACTTTACGATAGAGAAAAACAGTTTGAAAAAGTGGAGAGAGAGCTTAATGACCTTATGGATAAAAAGGATAATTTTCAAAAGCTTAAAGAGAGGATAAAAAAGGCAGAGGATGTTAAATTTTTGGCCCCCAAACTTTTATATATTGAAGAAAGAGAGAAGATTGTTCAAAAAAAGAGAGAATTTCTCTCAAAAGATGAGAATAAAGTTAAGAAAAAGGAAATACTTTTGAAAAATTTAAGACATAAGAGAGAAGAGTTTGTAAAGGAATATGAGAATCTTTCACTTTATGAGTTAGTAGAAATTTATAAGAAAAAAAGGGATAGTTACATTAGGATATTGGAGAGAATTTCTGATATAGAGGATATTTATAATGACTTTATGTCTCTTTCTGAGCAGATAAAAAAATATAAATCTACCCTTTCTTTAAAAGTTACAAAATATAAGGAAGGATACATTGCTTATAGAAAATTAAAAAAAGAATTTGAAGATATGAAAAGGTTAGAGCAGGACTACTATGCAGCTAAAGTCTCAAGGACTTTAAAAAAAGGAGATAGGTGCCCTGTTTGTGGTGGTATATATGAGGGCTTTGTAGGAGTTGGAACTTCAGAGCTTGATGTAGATTTGGATCTTTTGAGAGAAAAAGTATATAAGAAGGGTTTGGAAATCGAGAAGATGAAGGGGGATATCTCTAATTTGGTTTTTATGATAAAAGAGAAGGAAGAACAAAAGATAAAGAAAAAAGAGGTACTTGGTGAATTTAAAAAATATGTATATGAGGAAAGTGGAATAGATATATCTGGAAAAGCATTGAAATGGGTTGAGACTTTTATAAAAAATAAAAAGAAAAAGATTGAAAGGCAAATAGAGGATATAAGAATGATAGAAGGAGATATTTCAAAGTTAGATGCAGAGCTAGAAATTTTAAGAGGGAAAGTATATGAAGAAAGAGAAGAGATCGAAGAGATAGAGAAAGATATAGAAAAATGGAGATTAGAATTTGAAAATGCCTTACATCAAAAGGGGTATAAGGAATTTGAAGACATAAAAGAATATATGCTCTCTGATGATGAGATAGAAAAGCTTAAGAGTAAGGAGGTAGAGTATACAAATAGGCTCGCTTATCTCCAAGAGAAGAAGAAAGAACTTATTGAATTCCTTAAAGGAGAAAAAGGTTTTGGTGAGATATTAGCCCATAAACAAGAAGAGTATAAAAGGGAGTTTTCCCATCTAGATTCAATGAAAGCTCATTTGGCATTACTCAAGAACACTTTGGATAGACTAAAAGAAGAACTTGAGGAAAAAAGGGAAATTAAGAAAAAAATGGAAGATTTACAAGTTAAACTAGGAATATATAATACCATTTTACAAGATTTACAAAGTGATAAGCTACCAGATTATATAGTTGCCACAATTATGGATACCCTTTTTGAAAAGGCAAGTGAGAATCTTGATATACTGTCACAAGGAAGGTATACCCTCCAGATAGATGAAGATGATAATGTAGTCATCATTGATAATTGGAACGGTGGAGAGAAAAGGTCGGTAGATACCCTCTCAGGGGGAGAAATGTTTGCTACATCTTTATCACTTGCTATTTCCTTAAGAGAACTTGTAAGGGGAAAGGGAATTCTTGATACATTTTTTATTGATGAGGGATTTGGGGCGCTAGATAAAGAGACAAGAGAGAAGGTAGTAGATGTGCTTGGTGCCTTAAGTGAGACAGGAAACCTTGTTGGTATCATTACCCATGTAGAGGAGCTTGCCATGAACTTCCCTGTCGGATTTAAAATTTATAAATCCCCTCAAGGTTCACATATAGAAGTTATAAGCCCTACATTATAAGATAAGGCCAATAGACTTATTTTTTGTAATTATCTTCTCTTCAAATAAAAAGGCTATAGGAAGTAAATCTTTTGCAAAAAATTCATTTTCCAATTCTTCTTTATATATTTTTTGTATATCCCTTATAGTGCTCTTACCTACAGGATAAATGGTATCTACATATTTTTTGATAATAGAAGAAGTCTTTCTATTCAGAAAAAGCCTATTTTCTCTGTAAACCCCTATAATTTTTATCTGGGGCAATATCTCTTTTATAAAGATAGATATACCAGAGATCAGGGTGCCATGTGTTATGGGTACTATTATTATCTCAAGAGATTTTTCATCTCTTAAGAATTCAAGTGCTACCGTTCCATATGTAGATATAATATCTGGGTCTTCATATGTATTAATATAGGGAAGATTTCTTGTTTTTACGATATTTAAAGCTTCTTTTTTCGTCTCTTCCAAGTTTTTACCATGTTTTATTATTTTTATATCTTTTGTATGGGGATAATTTCCCCCATTATCTGGCATTATTAGGATTGGTGTAAAGTCCAGATGTGTACTTGTCTTTATCCACATAAGTTCATGCAATAATGCTTCATCTCCAATGATTATAAATTCCCTTTTGTTTATCTTTGAAATTTTATAATAAAGGGCCCTTATTGAATAAGCATCAAGATTTTGTAACCATCTGGATTTTATAAATATATTGGATAAGAATTTTTCTGAGAGTTTATATGAATAAGTGATAGGACCTTCTTTTGGAAATTCTCCTATTGATTTTTTTATATCTTTTATATGCTCTGATGTAAGTATATCTATTTTATTCTCCATGATTACCCTTAATTACCTCTACCCGATTTCTTCCATTATTTTTTGCCATGTAAAGTGCTTTATCGACTCTATCCAAAAAACTATCCTCATTATCTTCTTTTGTAAATGATGTAACACCAAGGCTTATAGTGATTCTACCGGGTTTTCCAAAATCAGTCTTACAAATTGCTTTTCTTAGCTTCTCTGCTACAATCTTTGCATTTTCTATATTTGTATTGGGTAGGATAATTATAAACTCTTCTCCTCCTATCCTGAATAGTTTATCTGTTTTTCTTAAGTTTTTCTCTATTGTTTCTGCCAATTTTTTTAGTACTTCATCACCTATACCATGACCATAAGTATCATTTATCTTTTTAAAAAAATCTATGTCAAACATAATTATTGATAGGGGAGTTTTATACCTTTTAGCCCTTTCTATCTCTTCTTCTATGGCCTTCATAAAGGCAAGTCTATTTTGGGTACCTGTAAGTGGGTCTTTGTGTGCAAGGGCATGTAGTTTTTTATTTAGTTTTATGATTTTTTCTTCAGAATTTTTTCTATCTATTACAAACATAGTAGTTATTACAATAACAAAGATAGCTAAAAATCTATTAAATATAACCATCCATAAGATTCCTCCTGCTACAGGAGAGTCAAAATATCCTATGATGGTAAGAATTATACCGGCAAGGCCTACAATGTATGTATCTATCTTTCTCGGAGATTTTATGGTAATAAGTACAGGGAGAACATAAGGGACACCCGCAGCTACCCCTAAAGGAATCATGAGGTCAAGAAGGAATATTAGGGCAAGTGTTAGAATGTAAGCCGTGATTAATAAAGAGTCTCTTGTTATGGCATTCATTTTTGGAAAAATCTCCTTCTATTTTATGTTTTGAACAAAAGTATAAATCTTATAGTAAATTTTGTCAAGTTTTTTAAAATAATATTTATTATTAAATATCAATTTTTAGTTTCTTAGACCAATATGCTATAACTTCTTCCGTTTTTTCTATTGCTTTTCCTATATATTTTTCTGGTGTAGAGAGGATTTTTACCTGTTCTTTTGTAAAATTTTTTATATATGGGAGTAATTCTTTGCTCTCTTGTACTAACTCCCATAAACCTTTTTTGGTTTTTTGAGTATCTATGGTGAGTTTTCTTACTACTTCATGTGCATCAGGATGACCATTTAATGCAAGTAGTATATATAAAGGCTCAGCAATTATTAGATTTTTACTTATTTCAAAGTTTTTTTTCATATTTTCACGGTCTATATATAATTTTTTAAATACTCGAATAAGCCTGTTTGTAGCTGAAAGAAGACCCACCACTATTTCTCCTACAAAACGAGAAGATGCCGAATTAGTGAGGTCTCTTTGATGTTCTGAAATCTGATCCATATATAGAGTCACCATGCGAGGTGCAAATGTTTTCCATAAACTCTTTACATTTTCGTAATTTATGGGGTTTCTTTTATGGGGCATAGTAGATGAACCTACCTGTTGTTCTGAGAAGTATTCTCCTATTTCTCCTATTTCTGTTCTTTGGAGATGTCTCATGTCATCTGCGAGATTTGCAAGTACTCCGAAGGTTGATACTATATGGTGAATGAAGTCATTTAGATATTCAGGTTCTACAATTTGAGTAGAATGTATGGCAGGTTCTAATCCAAGCTCAGAAAGAACTATTTTTTCGAATTCTACTGGGTCGTGTACAATAAGTGAAAGTGCATTATATGCACCAACTGCACCACTTATTTTTCCTCTTAAATTCTTACCTGTAGCCTTAATGGCTTCTATTTTTACCCCAAGCCTACTTATGTATTCTGCTATAGCAAATCCAAATGTTATAGGTTCTGCATGCTGGCCATGTGTCCTTCCTATCTGTAAGGTCTTTTTTTCCCTTTTGGCAATCTTCATTAGTTCTTTTTCAAGCCCTATAAGGGTTGGGACTATAAGGTTCTCTGTAGCCTCTTTGTATCTTAGGACAGATGCAGTATCTATTATATCAAAAGAGGTTACCCCAAGATGTATATAAGGTTTTACTTGTTTTGATACATGGTTTCTTATACAATTTACAAGGGCACGGGTATTGTGTTTTGTTTTTTGTTCTTCTTCGTATATTTCTGTTATATCTATTTTTTCTATGGCTTCTTCTATTTCCCTTATGGCACTTTCTGGACAAATGCCTTCTCTTACAAAGCCTTTAACAAGTGCAAGTTCTACCCTTGCTTGATATTTCATTATGGCTTTTTCTGAAAAATATTCACTATATCTTGTGAATTCCTTCTCATTTAATGAGTACCTATGATCCAATGGACTTATATTTTCAAATATGTTTCTTTCCATTTTTTACCTACCTTTTCTAAAAAATAAGATAGGTATAGTATAATCTATTTTTACCTCTTTTTCAACTTTATTATTGCAAGAACCATCTTTTTCCTGCCATTGTGAGTCTTTCCTCTCTTGTCATTGCGAGGCCCCGTTCTTTCCCTTGTCATTGCGAGGGCCACGGAAGTGGCCCGTGGCAATATACGACCCCTCATGTGTTGTCATTGCGAGGGGCTTGTTTTTTAGCCCCGAAGCAATCTCTCTTTTTGCGTTCCCCCATGGTTTGTCATTGCGAGCACTTTCCCCACCTTCGTCATTGCGAGGGGCTGTTCTGTAGCCCCGTGGCAATCTCTCTTTTGGGTTTCCCACATTCTCGTTCGTGCTGTCCCTGGGCACCAGAGATTGCTTCGTCAGGGCAAAATACGCCCTTCCTCGCAATGACGAATAGGAGAAGGCCGCCCTTCTGGGTCTTGTCATTGCGAGGCCCCGCAAGGGGCCGTGGCAACCTCGCTTTTGCATTCCTACTGTTTTGTCATTGCGAGCACCCGTAGGGTGCGTGACAATCTGCGGGCCCCCATGGTTTGTCATTGCGAGCACCACGAAGTGGGGCGTGGCAATCTCCGAAAGCCAATTCTCGTGTTTCCC
>CAYWXH010000059.1:0-10273 GCA_964462295.1 uncultured Atribacterota bacterium | reverse complement strand
AAGGCACGACGTGGCAATCTCTGGTACAGAAGGTGTATTGGGAACTTCAAAAGAGAGATTACCACGCCTCCTACAGGGCCTCGCAATGACAGTTCCCAGTGAACGGTCTTCCCCAACTCGTCATTGCGAGGAAGGGCGGTTTTTGCCCTAACGAAGCAATCTCTGGTACCTAAAGACCGTACGAACGAGGGTAAGGGAATCCCAAAAGCGAGATTGCCACGCCTGCTACGCAGGCTCGCAATAACAAGATTTGGGGGTCGCAGATTGCCACGGGCCACTTCGTGGTGCTCGCAATGACAAAAGAAAGAGGGTCGCTCAATGATGAGGAATAAAAAAGAGCGAAGAGGAAGTACATAATGTTAAATTAAAAAGGATATGATACTAGAAATTTACGCAATTGGCATACTTTTGGATATATGGCTCGGTGACCCTAGATGGTATCCTCACCCTGTTAGGTTTATAGGAAAAGTTATATCCTGTCTAAATAGATTTCTCCTAAAAGAAGATCTTTCTCCAAAGAAAAAATTCATAAATGGTATACTCCTTGTATTCTTCACATTGTTGCCCATTTCTATATTTGTTTATCTTTTTGCGAATATAGCTACAGGTTCATTGCTTCATTTTATAATAAATAGCTATCTTTTCTATGCCGCCCTTTCACTTAAAGATCTGAAAGATTCTACCATTAAAATATACAATGCTTTAAAGACAAATGATTTAAAAATGGCAAGAAAATATCTTTCATATGTGGTAGGAAGGGATACAGTATATCTCCCTGAAGAAGAAATAGTAAGAGGAGCGGTGGAAACAATTGCTGAAGGATTTGCAGATGGAGTAGTAGCACCTTGGTTTTATTTCCTCATAGGAGGAAATCTTTTAACATGGATCTATAAAGGTATAAATACCTTAGATTCTATGGTAGGGTATAGATTTTCACCCTATACTTACTATGGAAGGGCTTCTGCGAGATTGGATGATATGTTTAACTATATTCCATCAAGAATTGCAGCCTTTTCTATGCTGGCCTATGCCATTTTATCAAAAAAGGATGTAAAAAAGGGTTATCATATCTTTACAAGAGATAGGAAAAACCACCCGAGCCCAAACGGTGGTAATCCAGAATCGGCAATGGCGGGAATATTGGGGGTAAGATTGGGTGGTGTTAATTATTACAGGGGTCACAAATCTATAAGAGGATTTATAGGAGATCCTGTTAAGCCTTTACAAAAAGAGATGATAAAAGAAGCAATAAAAATTATATATGGGGCAGGATTTATACTTTTTATATTAGGAGGATTATTTTTATGGCTACTAACACTTCTTTAGTATATAGATATCATGGAGGAAGAAAAAGGAATATAAAGTATGATTTTAGCGTAAATGTGAATCCCCTCGGCCCGCCAAAGATAGTCTATGAGGTAATAAAGAAAAATTTAGATCTCATTCGTTATTATCCAGAAGAGACATCTTGGACTCTAAAAAAGATCTATGCAAAAAAATGGAAGTTAAAACCTGAAAATATCATAATTGGAAATGGTGCAAGTGAACTTATTTTCCTATATATAAATATGCTTTCACCTGATAGAATTATAGTACCTATACCTTCATTTTCAGAATACTATATAGCTTCATCTTTAAAAGAAAGAGAGCTTATTATGCCTATGTACATAGAAAAAGGAGCCGATTTTTTGCCCTCTATTGAAAATATATTGGCCGCTATTAGTCCTTTTTCGCTTTTAATTATTGGAAATCCAAATAACCCTACAGGTACACTCTATCAGAAAGAGGAGTTACTTGAGATAATAAAACATGCTAAAGAGAAAGATGTCCATGTCTTTATAGACGAGTCATTTATAGATTTTGTAGATAAAAGATATGATATTTATGAATTTATTAATATGTATACCAATCTGTTTATATTAAAATCTTTTACAAAGATATTTAGTATCCCAGGTATAAGATTCGGAATAGGGATAGGGAGTGAAAAAATTATAGAACAACTTGAAGAAAGAAGAGATCCATGGAGTGTAAATATCTTTGCCCAACATCTTGGAAGGTATCTTATAAGAGAAGATAAATTTATAGAAGAGACGAAAAAATTTATACATAAAGAGAGGGAGTTTATATATAAACACCTTTCTACAAATAGTCAATTAAAGATATATAATACATATGCTAACTTTTATCTTTTAAAATTTTTAAAAATTTCCTCTAAAGAGGCTATAGATTTTTTATTAAAAAATGATATATATGTACGGGATGCCTCTAATTTTATAGGTCTTTCTGATAAGTTTATCCGTGTTGCTATAAAAACAAGGAGAGAAAACAAGTTATTTTTAAGATATATAAAAAGTTTTATAGAAAATTTACATTTTTCCTAAAATGTGATATACTTAAATTAGAACATTATTAACTGCAAAATACATTTGTTCCAAGGAGTAGATATGAATACATATTTACTTGTAAAAATTGCTCGTCTCTACTATGAGGAAGGTTATACCCAGCAAGAGATAGCCAAGAAACTCTCTATATCCAGACCACAAATATCAAAACTTCTTAAAAAAGCCAAGGATAGGGGAATTGTAAAGATAGATATAGTGTATGAAAAAGAAGATTTTAGCGCCTTAGAGATTGCCCTTTCTAAAAAATTCAATTTACATGAAGCAATGATTGTTCCCTCTTATAGTGATATAAAAGATGCACTTGCACTAGCTGCTGGAGAGTATCTAAAAAGAATTCTAAGGGATAATATTACCATTTCTCTATCATGGGGCTCTACCCTTAGAAGGCTTGTAGATATGTTAGAAGTAAAGAAAAAATATAAAGTAGATGTTATCCCTATAATGGGAGGCATGGGCAACAGGGGAAGTAAGATCACATCTTCAGAGATAGCACGTACTCTTTCTGAAAAAATAGGGGGTACCCATTATGTTATTCACGCGCCTGTAATTGTAAAAGATATAAGCACCAAAAAGGCACTCCTTGCAGAGGATGTAATAAATGAGATCTTTAAAAAAGCAAAAAATTCTAACTTTTCCTTTGTTGGTATAGGCAAAATTACAGATACATCTACTATGATACAAGAAGGATACTTAAAGAGGGCAGATTTTCAAGAACTTAAAGATAAAGGAGTAGTAGGGGATATCTGTACCACATTTTTTGATATAGAGGGCAATGTTATAGATACTGAATTAAATAAAAGAATTATAGGACTTGATGTAAGAGACTTAAAAAATAGTACAATCATAGGGGTAGGAGGTGGGAGAGAAAAAAGAGAAGCCATACTTGGTGCCCTAAGGGGTAGGTTTATAAATGTCCTAATTACAGATAAAGAGACAGGGACATATTTACTAAATAAATAAAAAAGGAGGGTGGTTTATGTATATTACAAGTATAGGGGAGATCGAACCCCAAGATGTCGCAAAAACGACTGATGGTGCAAAAGATATTACTATTAGATGGCTTGTTACAAAAGATATAGGTGCACCTACATTTGAATTTAGGTATTTTGAGGTTCAACCTGGTGGTTATTCTCCACTTCACAGACATTCATGGGAACACGGTGTCTTTATAGTAAAAGGAAAGGCTATAGCAGTTACTGAAAATGGAAAAGAGGTAGAGATGGGTCCAGGAGGTGCAGCACTAGTAAGACCCTGGGAGCTTCATCAGTTTAAAAATCCTGGTCCGGAGGTTTTAGGATTTATCTGTATTATTCCCAAAAGAGATGATGAATATGAAAAATCGCATAAAAAATAGATAAGGAGGGCGATAAAATGGGTGAGTATTTTTTAGGTATTGATGCTGGGACAGAAAGTGTAAGGGTTGGGGTATTTGACAAAAATGGAAGACAACTTAATTTTTCATCTTGTGAATACAAGACCTATTTCCCGCGCCCAGGTTGGGCAGAACAAGACCCAAAGGAATGGTGGGAGGCACTTAAGACTGCATCAAAAGAGGCAATTAAAAAAAGTGGTGTATCGAAAGAAGAGATAAAGGGTATAGGCCTTGATGCCACAAGTTGTACAGTAGTACTTTTGGATAAAGATGGGAATCCCCTAAGACGGGCAATCCTTTGGATGGATGTAAGGGCCGCAGATGAGGCAAGGTTTATAGCAAGTACCCATGATGATGCCTTAAGATATAACGGATGGGGTAGTGTATCTGCCGAATGGATGCCATGCAAACTTCTTTGGGTAAAGAAAAATGAACCAGAGGTATATGAGAAGGCGAAAACAGTATTTGAATACACAGATTGGCTTATTTATAGGTTAACAGGTAGGATTGCAGGCAATATAAGTAGTGTATCTATTAGGTGGTATTATGACAATAGAAAAGGTGGATGGCCTGTCTCATTTTATAAGAAAATAGGATTGGGTGATGCAATAGAAAAATTTCCAAAAGATATTGTACCCCTTGGAGAGAAAGTAGGAGAACTTACAAAAGAGGCAGCAGAGGATTTGGGACTTTTACCAGGGACACCTGTAGGTGAAGGTGGAATAGATGCATTTGTTGCAATGATAGGGTTAAATGTGGTAAAACCTGGAAGGCTTGCATTTATTACGGGTTCTTCTCACCTACATCTTGGCCTTTCAGAAAAAGAATTTCATGCACCAGGTATATTTGGTACATACCCTGATTCTGTGGTTCCTGGGTATCATACGGTAGAAGGTGGTCAGATATCTACAGGTTCTATTGTAAGATGGTTTAAAAATAATCTTGCAGGATATGCGGAGAAAATCGCCCAAGAAAGAGGGGTAAGTGTCTATGATATATTAAATGAAGAGGCAGCTAAGCTCCCTGTGGGATCTGATGGTCTTATCCTAATAGATTACTTCCAGGGAAATAGAACTCCCCTTGTGGATCCAGAGGTAAGAGGAATGTTTTGGGGGCTTACCCTTTCACATACTGCATACCATCTCTTTAGGGCGATAATGGAAGGTGTAGCATATGGTACAGAACATATATTCCGTACCTTCAAGAGGGCAGGTTATGAGCCAAAGGAGGTATTTGCATGTGGTGGTGCTACAAAGAGTAAATTATGGATGCAGATACATTCCGATGTAAGCAATATTCCTATTTATCTTACAGAAGAACCAGAGGCTGCAAGTCTTGGCTCTGCTATACTAGGGGCAGTCGGTGCGGGATACTATAAAGATATAGCCGAGGCTGCAGAAAATATGGTACATGTAAAGAGTGTTATAGAGCCCAATAAAGAGAATAATGAGAAATACCAATTTTACATAGATAAATATATGAGAACCTATCAACAGATGAAAGATCTAATGCATGAGATGGTAAGGCACTTGAATAAGGAGGCACAAAATGGAGGAGATAAGTAGAGAGGAAAGATTGAAACTTCTCTACACTATGAAACTTATTCGTGCCTTTGAAGAGAAGGCAGGAGAACTTTATGCAGAAGGAAAAATAACTGGATTTTTGCACCTTTCGGTAGGCGAGGAGGCAGTACCTACAGGGGCCATTTCTGTAATGGCCCCAAATGATTATCTTACCAGTACTCATAGAGGACATGGTGAGCTTATTGCAAGAGGTGGAGATGTAAAGAAAATGATGGCAGAATTATTTGGCAAAAAGACAGGCTACTGTAAGGGAAAAGGTGGCTCCATGCATATGACAGATATAAAGCTGGGGCATTTAGGGGCAAATGGTATAGTAGGAGGAGGAATACCTATTGCTACAGGTGCAGGTGCGGGTATAAAAATAAGGAAAACAGACCAGGCAGTCTTGTGTTTTTTTGGAGATGGTGCTGTAAATACTGGGGCATTTCACGAGGCCTTAAACCTCGCAGGGCTTTGGAAACTTCCTGTAGTGTATATCTGTGAGAACAACTTTTATGCAATGTCTGTAAGTCTTTATAGGTCTCATGCTGTTAAAGAGATATATAAAAGGGCATCTGCATACAATATGCCTGGGATTCTTGCAGATGGGATGGATGTAGAAGATGTAAGAAAAAAGGTGGCAGAAGCCTTAGAGAGGGCAAGGATGGGAAAAGGACCTACACTTATAGAGGCACAAACTTATAGATATTACGGCCATTCAAGAACAGATCCTTCAAGATATAGAACAAAAGAAGAGGAAGAAGAATGGAAAAGAAGAGATCCAATAAATACTTATACAAGAAAGTTAAAAGATAAAGGATTATTGACTGATAAGGAAATAGAGAACATAGATAAAGAAATAGAAAATTTAATAAATGATGCTGTAAGATTTGCAGAAGAGAGTCCTGAGCCAGAGATTGAATCTGTATATGAAGATGTCTATGCATAAGGGGTGTGACATGAGAGAGATAACATATAGAGAAGCCTTGAGAGAGGCTTTAAGAGAAGAGATGTTACGGGATGAAAATGTATTTATTGCAGGGGAAGATGTAGGCATATATGGTGGTGCATATGCAGTAACAAAAGGGCTCTATGAAGAATTTGGTGAAGAGAGAGTAAAAGATACCCCTATTTCAGAGGCAGCTATTGTAGGTCTTGGAACAGGAGCTGCACTCATAGGTCTGAGGCCTGTTATAGAGATTATGTATATAGATTTTACCACATTAGCAATGGATCAGATTGTAAACCAGGCGGCAAAGTTTCATTACATGAGTGGAGGAAATGTAAAGGTGCCTTGGGTCCTAAGGACTCAAGGAGGTGCAGGAAGATCTGGTGCAGCACAGCATTCTCAAAGTCTTGAATCATGGTTTGTTCATATCCCTGGCCTTAAGGTAATTGCCCCATCTACACCTTATGATGCAAAGGGGCTTTTAAAATCTGCCATAAGAGATGATAATCCTATTATCTTTATAGAACATAAAATGCTATACAATAAGAAAGGCCCTGTTCCAGAAGAAGAATACACCATACCTATTGGCAAAGGTGTTATAATAAAAGAAGGAAAAGATGTGACAATTATTTCATATTCAAAAATATTAGATGAGGTTATAGATGCAGAAAAAGAGTTAGAAAAAGAGGGGATAGATGTAGAAATTATAGACCTACGCACATTAAAACCTATGGATTTTGAAATTATATTTGAATCTATCAAAAAGACATCTCATCTTGTAATAGTGGAAGAGGATCATTATACTTTGGGTGTTGGTGCAGAAATTGGGGCAAGAGTTTCCGAATATATGATAGAATATTTAGATGGACCTATTGTACGTGTAGGATCTTTGGATGTACCTATTCCTGCTGCAAGAAAATTGGAAAAGGTAGTGATCCCTAATAAAACTCGCATAATAGAGGGTGTTAAGAAAACTTTAAGATAAAGAGAGGTGATTTGTTGGCAAGAGAAACAGAGAAATTATTAAAAACTATTGTCTATGCAATGGAAGATAAAAAGGCTGAAGATATTTTGGTATTAGATATGAGAGAACTCTCATCCCTTGTAGATTATTTTGTTATATGTAGTGGGATATCCAAAGTACACCTTGATACATTATCTGATAATGTGCTTAAAAAGCTAAAGGAAGAACATGGATTTTATCCATCACATGTAGAGGGCACAAGTAGTAGTGGTTGGATCTTAATTGATGCAAAGGACATTATGGTTCATATATTTTCACCGAAAAAACGAGAATTCTACGACCTTGAAGGTCTCTGGTGGGAGGCCAAGAGGGTTGATATTTCCTCTAAATCAAGAGAAGAACTTGCCCTGGTATAATATTTACCAGGGCTTTTGTCTTAATTCTATTGTCTAGTTTATCTCTATAGATTGACTTTTTTCTATTTTAATATTATTCTCTTAATAGAAGCTTTATGTGAGGAGATTATTATGTACGAACTTGAAGAAAGGGTAACGATATTAGAAGATAGAACATCTCGATTAGAAGAAGTATTGGAAGAGTTTATTAGAAGTACACAAGCATCCCTCAGTCTTTTGTCTATAGAAATGCGTAAAGCCGAAGAAAGATCTGAAAGAGAGATGAAAAAGTTCCAGGAAGAGATGAGAAAGGCTGAAGAGAGGTCTAAGATGGAAATGGAGAAGTTTCAGGAAGAGATGCGCAAAGCTGAAGAGAGATCTGAGAGAGAGATGGGAGAATTCAAGGAGGAGATGCGTGAGTTCAAAAGAGATATGAATAAAAAGTGGGGAGAACTTTCTAATAAAATGGGAACAGTTGTAGAAGATATAGTCTCTCCTGCCACTAGACCTCTTATAAATAGATATTTTAAATGTGACCCTATTTTCCTTGGAATCAGAATACAAAAGAAGATGAATGACAAAAGAGAAGAATTTGATGTAATTGCTGAGTGTAAGGATAAAGTATTCCTTATTGAGGTAAAGGTTACGCTAAGACCACCTCATATAGAACAATTTAAGAAAAAAATGGAAAGATTTAGGGAATTTTTCCCAGAATACAAAGATAAAAAGCCTATTCCTATCCTTGCATCTTTAAGTATAGATGAAAATTTTGTAAATATGCTCTCAAAAGAAGGTATATATGCTATGGCATATAGAGAATGGGATTATATGGATATACTTAATTTTGAAAAAGTAAGTAAAAAATACGATTAGTTTTTAATTTCTTTATAAATTTTTAATTCATCTTATAAATTCTAAAGTGGCATAAGATGAGACATCTATTTTTCTCTTACCTGGAGGCCAATATGCCCAATCTCCACAATCTTCATTGTTTGAATTACCAGGATACTTTGGACCATCTGGGTCTCCCCACCAATTGTTCTTTGCAGAAATAATATTTATAGTATCATTTGCCATCCCGTGTGATGTATTTCCATAAATATTATTTCTTCCTGGTGCATTATTGGTCTCATCCCCTGCGTTTACTACACCTTCATCCTCTATATATACTCCTTCTGTATTGTATAATATATCACAATCTGAAATAATAAGGGATGCCCCAGGAACTCCTCCTACTCTTATCCCTTTAGTATTATGTTCTATTTTGGAATTAGTTATAATACCAGAAGTATTTGATGAAAAATTTATACCAGAAGCACTTGACAAACTAAAGTTAGAGATCCCTATGTTTGTAAGAAGGACATTATTTGTAGCTATGTCTCCATTACTACTCACTGTTATCCCATCATATATCTCATTTGGTGTATTGTGTCCATCTATAGTTATATTTTTAATGGTCACATTAGAAGATATAATTTTTAAAACTGAATGCATATCTTGAGGAGGAGAGGAATTAGATTTTAGAATAACACCTCCTTGAGATTCACCCTGAATAGTAAGGGGCTTGCCTATTATCAAATTTTCTTCATACTCGCCATTTTTTACAAATATAGTATCATTTCCAATTGCCAGATCTATTGCATGGGCTATGGTTTTATATGGTTTTGTTTCTGTGCCAGTTCCCTCTTCATCAGACCCGTTTGGTGATACATATATTGTAGGATCATAGATAATTGTTACTATATTATGGTTACTTTCATTAGATAAATCATCTTTGGAATAAAATTCATATGTATTTTCTCCTTCTGAAAAAGAAACAGTATATGACCATGTGCTATCATTATTTATAGGAAGAATCTGAGTGTCACCCATCCACAATGATGCATTTTCATCTTTTGTACCCGTTAATGTTTGAGTGGATACTCTAGTGGGCGTGATTGGGCTATTTATTATTGGAGGGTTAGGAGGAGTGGTATCTAATATTATAGTATCTGATATGATATTACTCTCCTTATTAGATTCATTTTTGAATTTTACATATATTCTCTTCTCACCATCTCCTTCGATACACCCTGGTGAACTATTTAAGTCAAAGTTACTATATGAGGTAGTATAAGGAATCCATTCTGTCCAATTAAGAGAATTACCAGAAAATGCCATATACATAGCATTTTCTGCGAAAATAGAAATTTGCGGTTTAGTTTTATTTGTTTTTCCATCACCGTTCTCTATTAGAATAACCCTTGCTATAGGTGGTAATGGAGTAGGTGTAGGTGAAGGGGTTGGGGTATTAGTTGGGGTAAAGGTTGGGGTTAGCGTAGGAGTAGATGTAAATGTTGGCGTATAAGTTGGTGTAGAAGTGAAAGTTGGCATAGGAGTAAATGTGGGAGTTGAGGTAGGAATCGGAGTTGGTACTGGTGTAGAGGTAAATGTAGGAGTTGGTAATGGCGTATAGGTAGGTGTAATAGTAGGAGTAGGAGAAAATAGGGGAGTTTGGCTCGGTACTAAAGTAGGAGTCAGAGTGAAGGTAGGGGTGTAGGTAGGCGCGGGTGTTGAAGTTGAGGTAGGAATCGGTGTATAAGTTGGTGTAGGAATCTGTGTTGGGGTAAAGATTGGTATCGGGGTAGTA
>CAYWXH010000058.1:0-10369 GCA_964462295.1 uncultured Atribacterota bacterium | reverse complement strand
CGAGAATTGGCTCTCGCAGATTGCCACGGCCCCTGGCGGGGCCTCGCAATGACAGGGAAGGGAAAGAGCGGAGGCTCGCAACGAGAAAGAGTAGATGTAACCCTTGTAATGAAAAGGAAAGAACGGGCCTTGAATGACAAGGGAAAAAACTAACTCTATCTTAATACATATTTATAAGTAATATATACAATACTTATCTGAACAACTACCAATACCCAAAACCAAAGTTGAAAACTTGCCTTTTTTGTCTTATGATGAAACAAAAACATGCCCAAAAGTGCACCAATGGTACCCCCTACAAAAGAAAGGAAAAGAAGTAGCTTCTCCGGGATTCTAAATAACTTCTTTTGGGCAAAAAACTTATCCAATCCGTAATAAAAAAGGGAGAGTAAATTAATAGAAATAAGATAGGAAAAGAAGAGTTTTATCTTTAGATACCAATAAAAAATTATTAAAAGAAATATAAAATCTATAAAAATACTAAAATATAAACCTTTGTAAAACTTCTCTCCAAAGTTTTTATCCCTTGTAGTAAAAATATGTAATACTATTCTCAAAATTAACCATACAACAAAAGGTATTAAAAGTTTCATATATACTCCTTTTATTTTTTAAAAGTATAACATATACCCATATACAAAATCAAGCAATAAAAAAGGGAGAGCTCTGGCTCTCCCTAGTATTCTTTCAAGATTAACAGTCCTTTCTTGGGTAAAACCGGGAGATTTTCATTTTCCGAAAACTCCCTTTTTATCCTTTCTATCTCTTCTTGTGTTTCTCTTTCAAAGTCTCTTAGTTTTCTTTCAAATTCCTCTTCTAACTCTCTTATCTTTTGCTGAAGTTTTTCAACTTCTCTTTCTTTTTCAAGTATTATCTCAACCCCTGCCATATTTACCCCTTTTACATGTGTAAGCTCATATATATACCGCAATCTTTCTATATCTTTTTCTGTGTATAATCTTCTATTTCTATATCTTTGAGGATTTACAAAACCCTTTTTCTCATACAACCTCAAAGTTTGAGGATGCATATTTACAAGACTTGCCGCTACACTAATTACATAGAGAGGCCTTTTGTCTTTCATAAGTTATCAGCTCCCTCTTGTTCCTCTTTTTTCTTAAAAGCTATCTTTCCATCTTCAGAAAGCGTAACAAGTATATGATCACCTTCTTTAAACTCTCCTCTCAAAATAAGAGAAGATAATGGGTTTTCTATAAGTCTCTGGATAGCCCTCTTTAAAGGTCTTGCACCATATACAGGGTTATAACCCTCTTTAAATAATAAATCTTTCACTTTTTCATCAAGAGTCAATCTCATCTTCCTTACACTAAGACGTTTTTTAAGACCTTTTATGAGTATATCTATGATCTGATATATCTCTTCTCTTTCAAGGGGTTTAAATATAACAATTTCATCTATCCTATTTAAAAATTCTGGTCTTACAAACTTTCTGAGTTCTTCTCTTACATTTTCCTTAAGTAGTGTAAAGTCTTTTGCACCTTTGCTTTTTATGTAATCTTCTATAAGTCTTGCACCAATATTCGAGGTCATTATTATAACTGTATTTCTAAAGTCCACTACTCTACCTTGGGCATCTGTAAGACGGCCATCATCAAGTATCTGTAAAAGTATATCAAACACATCAGGGTGTGCCTTTTCTATCTCATCAAAAAGTACCACAGAATATGGTCTTCTTCTCACTGCCTCTGTAAGTTGTCCACCTTCCTCATAACCTACATATCCAGGAGGCGCACCCACAAGTCTTGAGACAGAAAACTTCTCCATATATTCTGACATATCAATTCTTATAAGCGCATCTTCTCTATCAAAGAGAAATTCTGCCAATGCCTTTGCAAGCTCTGTCTTTCCAACACCTGTTGGCCCAAGGAATATAAAAGAACCAATGGGTCTATTTGGGTCAGATAGCCCTGCGCGTGATCTTCTTATTGCCTCGCTTACCGCCTTTACTGCCTCTTCTTGGTCTACAAGTCTTTTATGTAACACATCTTCCATTTTTAAAAGCTTTTCTACTTCTTCTTCAAACATCTTATTTACAGGAATCCCTGTCCATTTAGATACTACCTCTGCCACATCCTCTGCACTTACACTTGGATGTTTATTCCTTTGTGAAATTTCCCATTTATCTTTTGCATCCTTTAATCTTTTCTCTGTTTCTTTTATCTTTTCTCTTAACTCTATTGCCCTCTCATACTCTTTATGGGCAACTGCTGATTCACTCTCTTTGTTTAATTTTTCTAATTCTTTTTCTAGCCTTTTTACCTCTTCAGGGATGGTGTAATACTCTATTCTCTTTTTCGCAGATGCCTCATCTATAAGATCTATAGCCTTATCTGGTAAGAATCTATCTGTTACATATCTATGAGAAAGATATGCAGCTTTTTCTAATGCTTCATCTTCAATTTTTACCTTATGATGTGCCTCATACTTATCTCTTAAACCTTTTAAGATTTCGACTGTATCAGATACAGTAGGTTCTTCTACAAATACAGGTTGAAACCTTCTCTCAAGTGCTGGGTCTTTCTCTATATATTTTCTATACTCGTCCAAGGTTGTTGCACCAATACACTGAAGTTCTCCCCTTGCAAGTGCAGGTTTTAGAATATTTGATGCATCCATTCCACCTTCTACAGCACCTGCTCCCACTACAGTATGAAGCTCATCTATAAAGAGTATTATTTCACCTTGTGATTTTATAACTTCATCTATTACACCTTTTAATCTTTCTTCAAATTCCCCTCTATACTTAGAACCTGCAACCATCGCAGCAAGGTCAAGTTGTATAATCTTTTTTCCTTTTAGGTTATCAGGTACCTCATTATTAACAATCTTTTGCGCAAGTCCCTCTACAACAGCAGTTTTCCCTACACCTGCCTCCCCTATAAGAACGGGATTATTCTTCGTTCTTCTGGAAAGGATCTGAATAACCCTTGTAATTACATCATCCCTTCCAACAACAGGGTCAAGCTTTCCTTGTCTTGCAAGCTCTGTAAGGTCCCTTGAATATTTTTTAAGAAACATATATCCTGTTTCTTCTCTCTGTTCTGTTCTTCTACTTGAACCTCTAATATCTTTTAATACCTGATATACCTTTTCTTTATCTATCCCTAATTCCCTCAATATTTTAGCTGCAAGACCTTCTTCTTCAGTTATAAGACCTATAAGGATATGTTCTGTTCCTACATAGTTATCCTTCAACCTCTCTGCCTCAATCTCTGCAAGCTCTAATGCACTTTTTGCATGCGGAGTTATATATATCTGGTCTATACTTCCTCCGGGTTGTCCGACAACTCTTACTCCCATATTCTGAGATATCGCCTCTTCTACTTTTTGCCTTGCCCTTGCTACATCTATATTTAATTTTTCAAATATCTCAGCAATTACTCCCTCTTTTTGCACAAGTAAGCCATATAGTATATGTTCTGTCCCTAGTTGATTCTGATTGTATTCTTTTAATTTTTCTTGAGCTTTAAGTATTACTTCCTGTGCTTTTTCTGTAAATCTTGAAAAGTCCATAAATATCACCTCCTACATCTGAAAAGTCGATCTCTTACTGCGACTTCCCATTATGATCATTTCCACTTTTGTAAGGTAATGGAATATAATTTACAGACGGTCTTCTTTGGTCGGTCTGTCTGTAAAGTTCCATCAAGTCATAGATATAATCTGGAAGCCCCACGGTTATATCTATACCTATGGCCTTAAGTCTATCTATATCCAAAGGATAATCATGTGTCCATCTCCCTGTAGATAATTCCTCTGCTATCTTCTCTGCCTTTTCCTTATCCATTTTATCTTTCAACAAATCATATACAAAATCTTTTATCTGAAGTATAGCCTTTTCTGCGATATCTGCCATTACTAAGGTATTATCATCCACCTTTTCAGGACCCTTGATTCGCAAAGTTTTCAGCAACGATGCAGCAGGATAATTTCCAAGCTGTGGGTCTACAGGACCCAGTACTGCATTTTCATCCATTACTATCTCATCTGCCGCAAGAGATATAAGCGTACCACCAGACATAGCGTAATGTGGTATAAATACTGTAACCTTTGCAGGATGCCTCTTAAGGGCCTGTGCAATTTGAGATGCCGCAAGAACCAAACCACCAGGTGTATGAAGTACTAAATCTATTGGCATATCATCAGGTGTAAGCCTTATAGCACGCAAAATTTGCTCTGAATCTTCTATGTCTATATATCTTGATATAGGAAGTCCAAAAAAACTTATAGATTCTTGTCTATGTATTATCGTAATCACCCTGGATTTCCTCTTTTTCTCTATTGCCCGTATAAGTTTCAATCTATTATATTCAAGCATTCTTCTTTCTAATGTGGGCATAAAGAAAGAAAAGAGGATTATAAGCCATAAAATATCTCCAAACATATAGATTGCCTCCTTTTAAGAAGTAAAGTAGGGATAGACCCCCTACTTTACTTCTATCTGCTTTGGTTTTACTTCTTCTTTCTTTGGAAGAACTATCTTAAGCACCCCATCTTTGTATTCTGCTTCTATCTTGTCTGTATCTATGGTATGTGGCAATTCTATTTCTCTTGCATACATACCATATGCAATCTCTTCATATACTACATCTTTATCTTTTATCTTTTCTTCTTTTTTCTTTTCTGCCTTTATAGTAAGCACATTATCTTCTATATTTATTTTGATATCATCCTTTTTTACACCTGGAACCTCTGCCTCTATCACTACTTTGTCATTGTCTTCATAGATATCAAGTGCTGGAAGATATACTACATCTTTACCCTTTACAGGGCCTTCTATGAAATCTCTAAAGAGTCTATCTACTTCTCTTCTAAGGTCCCAAAGATCATCTTTTCTTGTTCTTTTTTTCGGAAGTGTCATAATATCACCTCCTTGGTTTAAATTTTATTTATTATCATCTACCACTTCATAATCTGCATCTACGACATTATCATCCCCAGATGTAGAACTACCTGTGTTAGCATCACTTGCAGAGCCTGTTTCAGGACCTGCCTGAGCTCCTGGTCCTGCCTGTGTACCACCTTGCTGTGCCTGTGTCTGAGAATAGATAATCTGTGCTATCTTATGAGACTTTGTATTTAGCTCATCCATTGCACTCTTAATTCTCTCAATATCTGTTCCTTTAAGGGCCTCTTTTAGATTATTTATAGCCTGTTCAAGCTCTGTTTTGTCTGCCTCTGGTATCTTATCTTTGTTTTCATTTAATAACTTCTCCATCTCATACACAAGAGCATCTGCTTTATTCCTTGTTTCGATTTCTTCTTTCTTTCTTCTATCTTCTTCTTCATGTTCTTTAGCTTCTCTAATCTTTTGCTGTATCTCTTCCTCTGTCAAACTTGTTGTTGCAGTTATTGTAATTTTCTGTTCTTTGCCTGTGCCAAGATCTTTTGCTGATACATTAAGTATTCCATTTGCATCTATATCAAATGTAACTTCGATCTGTGGCACACCTCTTGGTGCAGGCGGAATACCTACAAGATGAAATTTCCCAAGTGTCATATTATCTTTTGCCAAAGGTCTCTCTCCTTGTAATACATGTATCTCTACGGATGTCTGGTTATCTGTTGCTGTAGTAAAGATCTCACTCTTTCTTGTTGGGATTGTGGTATTTCTCTCTATGAGTTTTGTAAATACTCCACCCATCGTCTCAATCCCTAAGGAAAGAGGCGTTACATCTAAAAGCACTACATCTTTTACCTCACCCTTTAATACTCCACCTTGAATTGCTGCACCAATTGCAACAACTTCATCTGGGTTTACACCCTTATGTGGTTCTTTTCCAAAGAAATTCTTCACCACTTCTTGTACTTTTGGCATTCTGGTCATACCACCTACCAAAATTACTGCATCAATATCAGATGTAGTAAGTCCTGCATCTTTTAAGGCATCTTTACATGGACCTATTGTCTTTTCAATAAGATCTATGGTTAGCTGTTCTAATTTTGCTCTTGTAAGTGTCATATTAAGATGTTTTGGGCCAGATGCATCAGCTGTAATAAATGGTAAGTTTATCTCTGTCTGCATTGCGGTAGAAAGTTCTATTTTTGCCTTCTCCGCTGCCTCTTTCAGTCTCTGTAAGGCCATCTGGTCATTTCTCAAATCAATACCATGTTCTTTTTTGAACTCATCAGCAAGATAATTTATAATTCTCTGATCAAAATCATCTCCACCTAAGAATGTATCACCATTTGTTGCCTTTACTTCAAATACACCATCCCCTATCTCAAGGATAGAGATATCGAATGTACCACCACCTAAGTCATAAACTGCAATCTTCTGGTTCTTGTTTTTATCCAAACCATATGCCAAAGATGCAGCAGTTGGCTCATTTATAATCCTTAATACATTGAGTCCTGCTATTCTTCCCGCATCTTTTGTTGCCTGTCTCTGGCTATCGTTAAAGTATGCAGGTACTGTAATTACAGCATCAGTAATTTTTTCACCAAGATATGCCTCAGCATCTTGTTTTAACTTCTTAAGAATCATTGCTGAAATTTCTTGTGGTGTATAAACCTTACCTTTTATTTCAACCCTGGCATCACCCTTTTCGCCCTTTACTATATTATAAGGCAAAATACTTTTTGCCTTCTGCACCATTGGGTCATCATATCTTCTACCCATTAATCTTTTTACAGAAAATACAGTATTTTCTGCGTTTGTAATAGCTTGTCTCTTCGCAAGTTGTCCTACTAAGATCTCTCCTGTTTTTGTAAATGCTACAACAGAAGGTGTAACTCTACCTCCCTCTGCATTCGGAATAACAGTAGGTTTTCCACCTTCCATAATTGACATACAAGAGTTTGTTGTTCCAAGGTCTATACCTAAAACTTTACCTGCCATATTATTCTCCTCCTTTCAATTATTTATAAAATTCTTCTAATAATTTTCTCTGTTTTGGGGTTACCCTTTTTGGAAGAGAGACATCTATCTTTACATAATGGTCCCCTCTTCCTATTCCTTGGGGTTTCTTAACACCCCTTCCTCGAATCCTCAAAAGAGTACCAGGTTGAGTACCTGGGGGAATCTTTAGTTTAACTTTACCATCAATAGTATCAACTACAGCTTCTCCTCCAAGTATTGCCTTTACAAAATCCACTTTAATAGATGAATATATATCATCTCCTTTTCTTTCAAACTGTGAATGAGGAGCAATTCTTATCTTAAGATAAAGGTCTCCTCTTTCTCCACCCTTTATTCCTATATCACCTTCTCCCCTTATACGAATCTTTGCTCCATCTTTTATACCAGGGGGAATCTTTACCTTTATTCTCTTTAGCTTCTTTACCTTACCTGTACCACGGCAAACAGGACATGGAGTCTCATAAATTACTCCCTTCCCCATACATCTGGGACAAGGTTTTGAAATACCGAATAATCCCTGAAATTCTTCCACCTTTCCTGTACCATGACAAACAGGACATGTCATAGTACGAGAACCAGGAGCCGCACCTGTACCATGACAAGTAGGACATATCTCTTCTCTCTCTACTGCAACTGTTACCTCTCCACCCTTTACGGCAGTTTCAAAAGGGATCGTAGCTTCATATAAAAGATCTCTACCCTTTTGAGGTGTGTGGGCCTGTCGCTCTTGATAAAATCTTCTATCAGAGAAAAGATCGAATAGATCACCTAAATCCCCTAAATCAAAGTGGAAACCTCCACCGCCAAAACCCTTGCCAAATTCTTGCCCTGTTCCAAATCCAGAAAAATTATATCCTTGCTCCTTATATTTTCTAAATTGATCATACTGTTTTCTTTTTTGTGGATCACTTAATACTTCATATGCTTCATTTATCTCTTTAAACTTTTCTTCTGCAGCTTTATCTCCCGGATTTCTATCAGGGTGATATTTTTTGGCAAGCTCTCTAAATGCCCTTTTTATTTGTTCATCTGTTGCATTTTCCGGAATACCTAATATTTTGTAGTAGTCTTTTTCTGCCATTTTCTCACCCTCTTGTTAAAAATTTATAAAACTTTCAAGGGAGAGAGGAAGGAAGTAGGGGAGACCCCCTACTTTACCTTTACCTCTATCTCTTTAGGTTTTGCTTCTTCTTTCTTTGGCAGTTTCACCTCAAGTACGCCATCTTTATAGGTTGCCTCAATACCTTCTGTTTTTACAGGAACAGGAATATCTATAACTCTTCTAAATGCACCATATCTTCTCTCAACTCTGTAGTAATTTTCCTCTTTTACCTCTTTTTCTTGTTTCTTTTCTCCCTCTATTACTAAGGAGTTATCTACAATATTTATCTTTATATCTTCTTTATTCATGCCAGGGAGTTCTGCCTTTACTACTACTTCATCTTTTGTTTCATATATATCCACAGCTGGTGCCCAAACCTCTGCAAGATAATCCCTTCTCTCTCCTGTCCTTGCGGGGAAGAAGTCTTCAAAAAGTCTATCTATCTCATCTCTTAAGCTAAGTACATCTCTCCAAGGATCATATTTTACAAGTGCCATAATATCACCTCCTATTTATTTTAATATTATCCTATTCTTGCCTCTCTCCCCTCTTTTCTCAGTCCAGCTATATTATAACTCTTTATAGAAACTTTGTCAAGTATTTTTATAAAATTTTTTTAAATTTTTTATTTATTTATCCCTAACCGCTCTAATAACCTATCTATGGTATAATATATACAAAAAATGGAGGTGTAAGTATGAAGGAGTTTAAATTAATAATCTTTATCCTCGTCTTTATATTTATAGGAACTACCATCTATGGGGCAGAAAACCTTACAGAAATTATAAAAGAAGGTTCTTATCAAGACATTATAAAGGCTATAGAAAATGGAGCAGATATTAATATAAAAACAGAAAAGGGTGCAACACTACTTATGCTTGCCGCAGGATACAATAAAGACCCTAAAGTCATAAAACTTCTCATAGAAAAAGGAATCAATGTGGAAGAAGAAAACAAAAAAGGTTCTACTGCCCTTATGTATGCAGCATTTTACAATGATAATCCAGAAATATTAGATATCCTAATAAAAAATGGAGCAGATGTAAACAAGGCAAACAAAAAAGGATATACCCCCCTACTATTTGCCGTTATGAACAAGACGGATAGAGCTTTAGATATGGTGAAAAAACTTGTAGAAAATGGAGCAAATGTAAACTATCAAGGTCCATCTGGGCTCACTCCCCTTCTTTACGCCATAAAACTAAAAAAAGATACTAAAATAGCAGCATACCTCCTAGACCATGGTGCAGATGTAAATATTTCAGACAAAGAAGGAAACACCCCCTTAATGTATGCTATTATATTAAGGAAAAATATCAATTTTATAAAAAAACTTATAGAAATGGGGGCAGATGTTAATGCAAAAAACAATATAGGTGCAACACCTCTGCTTTTCAGCGTGATCTATAATAATGATATAAGACTCTTAAAACTATTAGAAAAGGCTGGGGCAAACCTAAAGGAAAATTATAAGGATAATACTAATTTACTTATGCTTGCGGCAAGATTCAATAGATCCCCGGAGATTATAAAATATCTTATAGAAAAACTTGACCATATAAATAAAGGTGATAAAAATGGACGAACAGCCCTTATGTATGCAGCAAGATTTAATACAGAGGAAAACATAGCAAAAACACTTATAGATATGGGAGCAGATATTAAGATAAAAGATAAGGATGGGAATACTGCCTTTGATTATGCAAGACTTGCTAAGAATCAAAGAGTTTATGACCTTTTGGTGGATACATATTTTAAGAAACTTGTACAAGACAATCAGATAGAAAAAATAGGGGATTTTAAAATACCCATAGATTACAAAGACCACAAAGAAAACACCTTACTTATTAAGGCATTAAGATTGACAGATGATAAAACTATCATAGAAAAACTTATAGAAATGGGGGCAGATGTTAATGCAAAAGATGAGACAGGTATACCTATTATATCTTTGGCTATAAAAGAAGGAAAGGGGGAAGATATAATTAAACTTCTCCTTGAGAAAGGTGCAGACCCTAAAGCAAAGGATAAATCAGGCAAATCTCCTCTCATGTACGCAGTACTTAGGAAAGATAAGGACGGTTATGATATTGTAAAAATGTTACTTGAAAAAGGGGTAGATCCAAATGAAAAAGACATATATGGAGAAACTGCACTTATGTTCGCAGCAGGTAGTGTAAAAGATATAAATATTATAAAAGAACTTATAGAATATGGGGCAGACCCTAAGTTAAAAGATAAACTTGGAAGGGACGTAAGGGACTATATACAATTTAATAATGACAAAAAAATGCAACAAGAAATTAAAAATTACTTTGAAAAAGTATTCAAAAAGTGAAACATAAAAAAGCTTTAAGTATGAGGATATATTTATAGATATCATA
>CAYWXH010000057.1:0-10706 GCA_964462295.1 uncultured Atribacterota bacterium | reverse complement strand
ATAGTACCTGAGGGAAGGGCATTTTCCCATACAGGAGATAAAGATACGGGTATCTTATTTATTCATGGATTTACAGGTATGCCTGAGAGTATGAGAGAGATAGCTACATACTTTGCACAAAGGGGCTATCATATAGAACTACCGAGACTTTCAGGACATGGAACAGATAATTGGAGAAATATGGAAGGCGTAACATACAAAGATTGGGAAAAAGATGTTGAAAATGCATTTTTAAAGCTCAAAGAAAGGGCATCAAATATCTTTATAGTGGGACTTTCTATGGGAGGGACCCTAACACTCTATCTTGCAGAAAAATACCCTGATGAGATAAGGGGTATTATCCTCATAAATCCTGCGATATTTGTTCATGACAAAATGGTAAAATGGGTACCTTTTTTAAAATACTTTATATTTGTCCATCCAGGTATCGGGTCAGACATAAAGAAAGATAAGGTATTTGAACCTGCTTATAAGAAATTTCCCATTACATCGGCTTATGAACTTTATAGACTTACAGAAGAAGTAAGAAAAGACCTACCCAAAGTAATAGCCCCACTTCTTATGATGGCATCAGAACATGACCATTTAGTACCCATAATTGATAAAAAACACATCTATGGAAATGTCTCATCTACAGTAAAAGATATACTTGTCCTTGAAAATTCCTATCATGTTGCTACTATGGATAATGATCAGGAAAAAATAATAGAAGGTATCAAAAATTGGATTTCAAAGAATAAAAATGGGGTAAAACTAAATATTGAAAAATAAATAAAATTTTATTTATTTTTTTTAAATTTTTTCTTGACTTTTAGGTCTTTTATTTCTATAATTTAATTAATGGAAAAAAAGGCCTATTTTTTTAGCAAAAACAGTCTAAGAATACTTAAAACTCTTCAAAATGAAGGGAGGGTACACTCTGTCTTTAAAAATTCCATAAATATTCTTACCCCTGAAAAGACCCTCCTTACCCTCCTTTCAAAAAAGAAAGAAATTTATAGAAACCCTATTTCTATCGTAATAGATGAAGAAGATTTCACAAATTGGCATATCCTACCCCATGAAAAAGTTGTATATAAAGATGATTATCTTATATTTTTAAATAGAAAATTATATGTAAATTTGGGTAACAAAATTACCTGGGATTCTTCTTTTAGATACTTTGGGCCCCTCTCTCCTCCTCATGTCATTCAAAAAAATATAGAAACTTTGAAATTCTTTATAAAAGTAATGAAGTGGAACAAAGGGCTCCTTCCACTTGTAATAGATGTATTTCCCCACTCTCCCTTTTCTAAAAAAATACTTCCCATACTCATAGAGATCATGGAAGATAATCATATGAATTTAGAGGTAATAGAAGGTATAGTAGGGTTAGGAGATGGCCTTACCCCATCAGGGGATGACTTCTTATCAGGATTTCTTATAATCCTATACTATTTTGGAAGATATTTAAATCTAACTGACAGATTGGATAGGATAATATCTCCTCTCCTAGAGATAATACCTACTAAAACAAACCTAATAAGTGCTACTTTTTTAACACTTGCGGCAAAGGGTGAGGCCTTTTTCCTCTTGAGAGAGATTATAAAAGACCTTCTTGGAAGAAGGGCCTTTGACATGGAAAATATAAGATTCTTAATAGAGTATGGAGGGACATCTGGGGCAAGTATTCTGGCAGGTCTTATTTTTGGGATTGATTATGTATTAAAACACCTATACAGAGAAACCAAGGAGGTAATTGTATGACAGTTAAGACACTGGTGAAGAAAAATTCGTATTATGATTCGGTAACCCTCATGATCATCACTAATGATATCAAAAAGTTAGATGGTGTAGAAGAGGTTCTTGTAGGGATGGGTACAGAGCATAATATAGCCCTTGCAAAGGACTTAGGGCTCTTTACCTCAGAACTAGAAGGAGTAACTGCTAATGACCTCATTATCTCTATGAAAGTAGCTGATGAAGGGGTATTTGAAAAGGCAGTAGCTAAGGTAGAGGAGCTCCTCTCATCAAAACAGGAAGAGGAAGAGGGCGAAGAAGTAAAACCTCAATCTATTGATTCTGCAATGGATGCAAATCCTGATGCAAATTTGGTACTCATATCCGTACCTGGACAGTTTGCGGCAAGAGAGGCAAGGAAAGCACTCTTAAAAGACAGACATGTCCACCTATTTAGTGATAATGTCACAATCGAGGAAGAATTAGAACTTAAAAAACTTGCACACGAAAGAGGCCTTTTAGTAATGGGGCCTGACTGTGGTACAGCAATAATAAATGGTGCAGCCCTAGCCTTTGCCAATGTAGTTGCAAAAGGGCCAATAGGCATTGTTGCTGCATCAGGTACAGGGGCACAAGAGACATCTACTATTATCGCAAAAAACGGAAGTGGAATAACCCAACTTATTGGAACAGGTGGTAGAGACCTAAAAGAGGCAATTGGTGGCATTATGATGATAGATGGAATAAAGGCACTTGCGGAAGACCCTGATACCAAAGTAATACTTTTGGTCTCCAAACCCCCTGCAGAATCTGTGGCAAGAAAGGTACTTGATGTAGCAAAGGAAACAGGAAAACCTGTTGTTGTACACTTTATAGGTGGGACAGCAGAGCTTGTAAATGAATATGGTCTTGTGTTTTCAGAAAGTTTAGAAGATGCAGCAGTTAAGGCTGTAGCATTATCCAAAGGGGAAGAGCCAAAAGATGCACCAGAGTTTTCCATACCAAGAGAAAAGGTAGAAGAAATTGTAAAGAGAGAAACTGAAGGGATGAAGCCTGAGCAGAAATATATAAGGGGTCTTTACTCTGGGGGTACTCTGTGTGATGAGGCTATGCTATTTATGACAAGAGAGTTTGGTGGGGTATATTCCAATGCACCACTTTCTCCAGAGTTTAAATTAGAGGATTCCTTAAAGAGCAAGGAACATACAGTTATCGATTTAGGAGAAGATGAATTTACAGTAGGAAGACCACATCCTATGATAGACTCTACCCTCCGTGCAGAAAGAATAGAGGAAGAGGCAAAAGACCCAGAAGTTGCTGTAATACTATTAGATGTGGTGCTTGGTTATGGTTCTAACCCAGATCCTGCAGGATCCCTATTGGATGCCATAAAGAAGGCAAAGGAAGAGGCAACAAAAGATGGTAGATATCTTTCTGTAGTCGCATCTGTATGTGGTACCGAAGATGACCCACAACCACTTTCCGAACAGGTAAGAAAGTTAGAGAGTGCAGGTGTAGTAGTTATGCCAAGTAATATACAAGCTGTAAGAATGGCTATAAAAATTGCGAAAAGGGGGTGATTACCATTTCTAAGATAAATGAAACCCTGTTTGGGAAAAAATTAAAGGTTATAAATATAGGGCTTGAAAGCTTTGCAGAAGATTTAAGAAAACAAGGAGTAAAGGTAATAGAGGTGGATTGGAGACCACCTGCAAAGGGTAAAAAAGAACTTCTGGATCTTCTTGATAAATTAGAAGCTCTCAAATAAGGAGGCAAATTATGGGTATAAGTATAGAACGAGCAAACAAAGAGGCAATAGAGCGTATGCAAAAGAGTCAACCCACACTTGTTGGGCTTGATATAGCTGGGAATGTAGTCCCTGGCATGAAGAAAAAAATGATACTTCATGCAGGACCCCCTATTACATGGGACAGAATGTGTGGCCCCCTAAAGGGTGCAGTAATTGGTGGACTTATCTATGAAGGGCTTGCAAAAAATGAAGAAGAGGCAATAGAGCTTGCATCATCTGGTGAAATTGAATTTTCCCCATGGCATCATCACAATGGAGTAGGCCCTATGGCAGGGGTGGCAACCTATTCTATGCCAGTATTTATCGTAGAAAATACCACCTATGGCAACAAGGCATACTGTACAATGAACGAAGGTCTTGGAAAGGTTCTAAGATACGGTGCATATGATGATGAAGTAATAACAAGATTAAAATGGATGGAGGAAGAATTATATCCTGTCCTTCGTGATACACTCAAACTTTCTGGGCCAATAAATCTTAAAAATCTCATTGCACAAGCACTTCAAATGGGTGATGAGTGTCATAATAGAAATAAGGCAGGTACATCTTTATTTATAAGAGAGATAGCACCATACCTTGTAGAAACAGACTATCCAGAAGAGGTAAAATCTCGTGTGCTTAAATTTATAAACGGAAATGACCATTTCTTCCTAAATCTTTCTATGCCTGCAGGAAAGGCTACAACACAGGCAGCAGAATGGATAGAAGGAAGTACCATAGTTACAACAATGGCAAGAAATGGAACAGACTTTGGTATAAGGGTAAGTGGTTTGCCTGAGGAATGGTTTGTAGGACCTGCGCTTATGGTAAAGGGACTTTTGTTCCCAGGATTCACAGATGATGATGCAAACCCCGATATTGGGGATAGCACTATTACTGAAACAGCAGGATATGGTGGATTTGCTATGGCATCTGCCCCTGCTATAGTACAATTTGTAGGTGGAACACCAAAAGATGCTATGAACTTCACGCTAAAAATGTATGAAATTACTGCAGCAGAAAATGATACATACAAAATTCCATATCTTAATTTCCGTGGTACACCTACAGGAATAGATATAAGAAAGGTGATAGAGAAGGGGATCTTGCCTCAGATAAATACAGGTATAGCCCATAAGAAACCCGGAATTGGTCAGGTGGGCGCAGGACTTGTAAATCCACCTGAAAATATCTTCGAAGATGCCCTACGGGCATTTGTAGAAAAATATGTAAAATAAAGGAGAGATGAGTATGGCAAGGATTGTAGTTGCACTCGGAGGAAATGCTATTTTAAAACCTGGACAGAAAGGGACTTATACAGAGCAACTTGAAAATGTAAAAAACACTACAAGTCAAATTGCAAAAATGGTAAAAGAGGGATATGAAGTAGTAATTACCCATGGAAATGGGCCACAGGTAGGTGCAGTACTTTTGCAAAACGAAGGGGGAGAAAAACTCTTTGGTGTCCCCTCTATGCCTATGGATGTATGTGGAGCAGAAACACAAGGTTTTATAGGGTATATGATACAGCAATCACTCATAAATGAATTTGTAAAGGAAAAAATAGACAAATCTGTGGCAACAGTTGTAACACAGGTACTTGTATCGAAAGATGACCCTGCTTTTTCAAATCCAACAAAACCTGTAGGTCCATTTTATACAAAGGAAGAGGCAGAAAAAAGGCAAAAAGAAAAGCCTGATGAGGTGTGGATAGAAGATGCAGGAAGAGGATACAGACGGGTAGTTCCATCCCCTGATCCAAAGGCTATAGTAGAAAAAGATGCGGTAAATTGTCTTGTATCTAATGGAAACATAGTTATTGCATCAGGTGGAGGCGGTATCCCTGTAATTAAGCAAGAGGATGGGACATACAGAGGAGTTGAGGCTGTAATAGATAAAGACCTTGCAGGTGAAAGACTTGCACAAGAGGTAAATGCAGACATACTTCTCATCTTAACAGATGTACCAAATGCCTACATAAACTATAAGAAAGAAAATGAAAAGGCACTTGGCGAGATAAAAGTAGAAGAATTAGAAAAATATCAGGAAGAGGGACATTTCAAGGCAGGAAGTATGGGACCAAAAGTAAAGGCAGCTATACGTTTTGTAAAAAATGGTGGGAAAATGGCAATAATTACAGCACTTGAAAAGGCAGTAGAGGCACTTGCCGGTAAAGCGGGCACAAGGATATTACCATAGATTAGCGGGAGGGCTTTGCCCTCCCCCTCCTTTTTTAAAATTCATCTACTATAGCTTTTATATATCTTTTCAGCATAGAAAGAGAAAAACACCTCTCTGCAATCTCCCTATTTCGACTTATCATCTTGTTTTTTACCCTCTCATCCAACATTACATTTACCAGTCTATTTATCGCCTTTTCTATATCTTCACTCTCCATATTACCCAATGATATAAAATCAAATTCAAAGGGAGATATATCTCGCTTATATACCTTATAATCAGAGATAAGAGCAGGTACACCCCCTGCTATGGCCTCCATAAGATATGGGGCCCAACCCTGGAAAAAGGTAGGATAAATCATTATATCTGACGATAATAGATCCTCTAGAGAAGCAGATTTTATAAGCTCAACTTTTTCTCCTAAGATGTTTTCCAATTTATTTTTTATTACAATAGCTATACCCTCTCTCATATGAGGGATATCAGGCATAAAAAGGGTTAGGTATTTCCAATTTCTCTTAAATGGTCGGATCTCATCTGGGTCATACATGTAAGGTACAACTCTTGCACGAATCCCCTGCCCCTTAAAAAGTTTATCTTGGTCTATACTGTTTAGAACTACATGGCTTGCGTATAGCTCTTTTAATTTTTTACATTTATAAAATCCTTTCGTGGGTAAATTATGGTGATGGATTAAAAGCTTTACACTACTTTTATGTATTGCCTCTGAAAGATAAGTAAAGTGGGGTATAGAACATAGATCCTCCAATATAAGAAGATCAATATTTTCATTTTTCAGAAAGCCCAATATTTCTTCTCTTATGATCTCTTTATTTTTTATATCCTCAAAGAATAGTCGTTCTGATATGCTATAATCTATTGTATTAAAACCTAACTCTTTAAAGACCTTTTTCCACTTTTTGATCTCAAAGAATATGTACGATTTTTTAAAAGACTCTAAATAATATATACCGATATTTTTCATATTGACCCCTTCATATTATATCCTCAAAAATTAAAAATGGTCAACCATATGTATACATCTTGTATACATATGGTATAATAATTATTGGAGACCCAATATGAAGATCCCAGAGAAAACCCTTGAAGAGATTAGAGATAGGTTAGATATTGTTGATGTTATTTCTCGCTATATTGACCTCAGACCATCTGGTAGAAACTTCAAAGCCCTATGTCCCTTTCATGATGAAAAAACACCTTCTTTTGTAGTAAGCCCAGAAAAACAGATATTTCACTGCTTTGGATGTGGGGCATCAGGAAATGTTATAAATTTTGTCCAAAAAATAGAGAATATAAGCTTCCCAGAAGCTGTAAAGATGCTTGCAAAAGAGGCAGGCATATCCATCTCCGAAGAAGAAAAAGATGAAGGAACAGAGAGAAAAAAAGCACTTATATATGCGGTATTGGAATTTGCAAATATCTTTTATAAAAAAAACCTAAAAAGGGAGCTGGGAAAAGAGGCCTTAGCTTATCTCTTAAAGAGAGGGATAACTCTCCCTATAATCGAGACCTTCAGTATAGGATGGGCACCTTTTGCCGAATATACACTCGGTACTGAGGCCAAGAGAAGGGGTTATACAGTAGAAATCCTTGAAGAGGCTGGGCTAATCTACAATACAAAAGACGGTAGGTATATAGATTACTTTAGGGGACGTATAATGTTTCCCATAAGGGATCTCAAAGGAAGAGTAATAGGATTTGGTGGAAGGGTTTTAGGAAATAGTGAACCAAAATATATAAATACAAGGGAAACTCCTGTTTTTAAAAAAAGTGATGTACTTTATGGTATTGATCTAGCAAAAGAGTATATCAAAAAGAGAAAAGAGGTATTTGTAGTAGAAGGATACATGGACCTCATAGCTATGTATAAACATGGTATAGAAAATGCAATAGCTACACTTGGAACTTCTCTTACAATAAATCAGGCAAGGATCTTGAAGCGATTTTCCCGAAATGTATATATTGCATATGATGGAGATAAGGCAGGCAATAAGGCTACCTTACGGGGCATTCAAATCTTTAAAAAACAAGGAATAAATGTAGGGATCATCGAAATTCCGGAGGGAGAAGATCCAGACACCTATTTGGGAAAATATGGAAGAGGTAATTTCTTGGCCCTAAAAGAGGTATCGCGAAATGTACTTGATTTTGTAATTGATATACGGAAAAAGGACTATAATCTTAATGATCCTGAAGAAAAGGTAAAATTTATAAGGGAAATAGTAAAAGATCTAACTGAGTTTTCAGATGAGTTAGAGCTTGCCACATATATAAAGGCGATAAGTGAGCGTTTTGATGTAGAGGAAAGGCTAATATATAATGAATTATCTCGACATAAGAGAAGAAAGAAAAATAAGGAAGAGATAGAGGGAATAGAAGGACGAGGGATAGAAAAGACACAAGAGGCCATAATAGGCATCATGCTTACTGACCAAGAGGCAAAGGATATTGCCCTTTCTCGCCTAAAGGAAGAGGATTTTCCAGATGAAAGATATAGAAATATCTTTACAAAAATAAAGGAACTCGCTATAATAGGGAAAGAAGCTGAAGATATCTTCTTCTCACTTGAGGAAGAAGAAAGGGCGCTTTTAGGAAAAGCTCTTAAAGAGGTCTCCATTTTTACAGAACCCGCACATGCTTTATTTGGATTTATAGATGCTTTAATGCAATACCAGGAAAAAAGAGAGTATTTAGCTATATTGGATAAGATAAAAAAAGGCGAGACAGATCCAATAACTCTTCAGACCTTTTTAGAGAAATCCAGAATAAAAAGTTAACTAATAAGTAGGTGAATGGAGGATGCAAAAAAAGGAAAAAGAAGTTATCAATAAAGCAATAAAAAAGCTTATAAAAAAGGCAAAGAAAAACAACAACGAGCTTTCCATTAATGACCTTTCAGAGGTCCTTCCCAAAGAGATTATTGATTCGGAAAAGATTGATGAGGTTTATATTAAATTAATGGAAGAGGGGATACGAGTGAAAGGTGTACCCGGAAGTGATCTTGAAGAAGAAAAAGGAAACGGGAAAAATACTAATGTAAACATGATTGAGCGTACAGATTTCAATGAATTACAATTAGGGGAAGAGACAGGAATAGACGATCCAGTAAAACTTTACCTAAAAGAGATAGGAAAAATAGAACTTTTGACCCCAGAGGAAGAGATAGAACTTGCAAAAAGAATCGAAAAAGGAGACCAAGAAGCAAAAGACAAACTCATGAAAGCTAATTTGAGGCTTGTTGTAAGTATTGCAAAAAGATATGTAGGAAGGGGACTTTTATTTTTAGACCTAATCCAGGAGGGGAATTTAGGACTCTTAAGGGCTGTAGAAAAGTTTGATTACAGAAAGGGCTACAAATTCTCCACATATGCTACATGGTGGATAAGGCAGGCAATCACGAGGGCCATAGCAGACCAGGCACGTACTATAAGGATCCCTGTACATATGGTAGAAACAATAAACAAGCTTATGCGTGTATCAAAAGAACTCGTCCAAGAATTAGGAAGAGAACCAACCCCCAAAGAGATTGCAGAAAGAATGGGCCTAACAGAACAAAAGGTAAAAGACATACTTAAAATAGCACAGGAACCTATATCCCTTGAGACACCAATAGGAAAAGAAGAAGACAGCCACCTTGGAGACTTTTTACCAGATGAAGACTCTCCTGCTCCACCAAAGGTAGCATCAAACATACTATTAAGAGAGCATCTAGAAGAGCTTCTAAGTGGGCTTTCAGAGAGAGAAAGAGATGTACTAAAACTAAGATTCGGATTAGAAGATGGACACCCTCATACACTGGAAGAAGTGGGAAAGAAATTCAATGTAACAAGGGAAAGAATAAGACAAATAGAGGCAAAAGCACTTCGCAAACTAAAACATCCAAGTAGAAGTAAGATACTAAAGGACTTCCTGGAGTAATCCGGAAGTCCTTTTTTTCCCGTTTTCATCCATTTTTGCCAAATCTTCAAGTGTATAGGATTCTAAAATTCTAATGATTTCTTCATTTATCTTTTTCCAGATCTTCCGCGTAGCACAATCTCTCACCCTATCACAGTAATCCTCATCTACAAGACAAGGGACTATGTAAAGATTTCCTTCCAACAGAAGAACTACATCTTTTATCTTTATATCCTTGGGCTCTTTGGTAAGCTGATAGCCTCCATATGCACCCCTGAAACTCCTTATAAGTCCCCCTTTTTCAAGTATAATAGCCAATTGCTGTAGATATTTTATAGATATATTTTGTACCCCTGAGATATCTTTTACAGATACAGGGCCTTCATTATATCTTTTAGTAAGTTCCAACATCATCCTAAGTCCATATCGAGATCTTGTAGATAGTTTCAATTGTTCCTCCTCAACTATACTATAATACTATAATAATATAAAGCTAATCTCCTCGATTGTCAAGTAAAATTTTTGGAAATACCTAAAAGTTTCTCTAAGTATTAATATAAGAATTCTTTCCTTTTTCTGCTACTAGATTTTTCTCCTGTTGCCCTTGTGAAGTTCTATTTTCTGTCATTGAGAGGGGTTTTTCCTTTTGTCATTGCGAGGCTCGTTTTGTGAGCCGTGGCAATCTGCGACCCCTAAGTCTTGTCATTGCGAGCACCATGGAAGTGGCCCGGGGCAATCTATGAAAGCCAATTATCATGTTCCCCTGTGTTGTCATTGCGAGGGGCTTGTTTTTTAGCCCCGTGGCAATCTCTCTTTTGTATTCCCAACGCTTTTTGTCATTGCGAGGGGCTTGTCTTTCAGCCCCGAAGCAATCTCTCTTTTTGGCTCCCAATACACCTTCGGTACCAGAGATTGCCGCGTCAGGGCAAAATACGCCCTTCCTCGCAATGACAGATGGGGGGGGTGCGTGGAGCCCTTGGGATGACAGATGGGGACGTGGGTTCCTCGAAATGACAGAGGGGGTATATGGACTCTTTACAGAAGACCCCTTGACACCTATTAACCACAATGCTATACTCAGGTTATGAAAGATGAAACA
>CAYWXH010000056.1:0-10715 GCA_964462295.1 uncultured Atribacterota bacterium | reverse complement strand
AAAGGATGAGGAGCAGCTCATAAGCCGGGTTCTGTACCTACGGAAATCCGTAGGTGGTGGTCATTTATCTGGGACAGGAGTTACCTCCTGCCTCATGCGGCCTACCCGAGGGTCAGCGAGCAGCCTCATCCCCCCTGCTTGGCCTTGCTCCGGGTGGGGTTTGCCATGCGACAGGTGTTACCACCTGCCCGGTAGGCTCTTACCCTACCTTTTCACCCTTACCCTATGAAAAATTATAGGGCGGTCTGTTTTCTGTGGCACTTTCCTTGGGGTCACCCCCACCGGGTGTTACCCGGCACCCTGCTCTGTGGAGCCCGGACTTTCCTCACATAGGGAAACCCTATGCGCGACCACCTGAACTACTCCTCATCTGTATAGAGTATCCGTCCACAATTAGGACAGGTAATTATATCTTCATTGTGGCGTACAAGATCTAGCACTTTGCCTGGTAGGTCTAGATGACACCCTGTGCAGGTCTCACCTGCTACCTTTACCACAACTTCTATCTTTTCTTCTTTTATTTTTTCATATAGGTTTAAATATTTCTGATCTATCTGTTTTTTTATCTCTTCTCTTTTTCTAAAAAGATGTTCAAGTTCTTTTTCTATTTTTTCAAGTTCTATCTCTATATCTTTGATTTTTCCTTCTAATTTTTTTATCTTTTTTTCAAATTTGTTTTCGGCTTCTTTAACATCTTCTTTTAGTTTCTCGTATTTTTCCATAAGGAGTAAGATATCTGTCTCTTTTTTATCCTTTTCCTCCTCAAGACGCTTAAGTTCCTTTTGGAAACCTAAAAGCTCCTTGGAAGTAGTAAATTTTCCAGAAAATAGTTCATTTTTCTTTTGTTCTATTTTATATTCAATTTCTCTTAAGTTTTCTTCCTCTTTTTTAAGGGTAAATAGGGAATCTTTTTCTTCTTTTTTTACCTTTTCAATGAGTTCTTTAGTACCTCTTTTTTCTTCTTGTATTTCGGCCAAATTTTTTCTTTGACTTTTTATTTCCCTTTCGTAAAACTCAATTTGGTGGTCTATGTCTTGAAGAGAGATTAGGAGTTTTAATTCGGGATGCATGACCCCTCCTTTATGGTTTAGAGGAAGATGGGCCCACCAGGCCTCGAACCTGGGACCTACCGGTTATGAGCCGGTTGCTCTTCCAAACTGAGCTATGGGCCCTGAACTCACTTTACAAAATATACCAGCATTTTTAAAAAAAGTCAAGGGGGTCTTTGACTTTTTTTTCGTAAAATGATAAAATTTCAGAAAAATTTGGTAAGGAGGGTGAAATGAAGATTATAGTAACAAAGACAGATAGATTGGGAATAATGGATTTAAGGGGTATGAAATCCTATATGGAAACTAGGGGATTTGAAAAGGCTTATGTAGTGGTAAAGTTTACTCCACACCCAAATGTAATTAATTTTGCAAATGAAATGGGTAATGTAGAGATTGTAGAAGGAAAAAATTATAAAGAAAAACTAGAAGAGATAAAAGAAAAAGAGAAGGAAAATACCATAGTAGAGATAGATATGTATTCTATGAGTGAGAGGAGATTCGCATCTGATGGAGATTAGAAGATGAGGGTATATATTCTTACAGAAGGTGGAAAAAATATAGGGTTTGGGCATATAGCAAGATGTAGTGCTTTATATGATGCATTTTTAGAGGATAATATAGAACCTTTATTTATAATAAATGGTGACAGTTCTGTATCTAAAATCTTAAGGGGAAGAGATTATGTGCTCTTTGATTGGCTAAAAGAAAAACAAAAGCTTTTAGATATAATTCAATATGCAAATATAGGCATAGTAGATTCATATCTTGCATCATCTCTTTTTTACGAAAGATTTGAAAAGTTGGTAAAACTTCCTGTCTATATAGATGATAATAAAAGGGTAGAGTATCCAAGAGGGATAGTGGTAAATGGAAACATTTATGGAGATAATTTAGGATACCCAAAACGAGATGATATCTTTTATCTTTTAGGGTCAAAATATGCCCTTTTGAGGAAAGAGTTTTGGGATGTGCCAGAGAAAAAGATAAGAACTTCCCCAAGACAGATAATGATAACCTTTGGTGGGGATGATAGTAGGAATCTTACCCCGAGAGTTTTACAAGTATTATCTCAGAGATTCCCTAATTTTTCAAAAGTTGTAGTAATAGGGAATGCATTTGGTAATATAGACAAAATAAAAGAAAATAAAGACAAGAATACTCTTTTTGTTTTATCTCCCGATGCCAATAAGATGAAAGAGGTTATGCTTGATTCCGATATTGCTATATCTGCTGGTGGACAGACACTCTATGAGTTTGCAAGGATAGGTCTTTCTCCTATTGTTATAGGTATTGCAGATAATCAAAAAAATAATATAGCTGGATGGGAAAAAGAGGGTTTTATTCAGTATATAGGGTGGTGGGATGAAGAGGGTCTTATGGACAAACTGATTTTGGCTTTAGAGGAGCTTATACCTTATGATGCAAGGGAGAAAAAAGGTAAAATAGGGAGAAACCTTATAGATGGAAAGGGTGCCCTTCGGGTAAAAGATATGATTCTTTCTATGGTTTAGGTATTCCACATACAGGACAATTAGGATCTTTTTCTGTTTCTATATGTGTTATCTCTAAATCTAGTAGGTCAATGGAATAAAATTTACCAGGCTTTACCTTCTCTGGAAAGAGAACAACTTTAAGGGCTTCACTTGCCATTATAGCCCCAATTATTATAGCATGGGGTGCGAGGACTTGAATATTTTCCTTCTTCTTTATAGGAGAAGGAAAAAGACATGAAAAACAGGCCCCCCTATAGGGAATGATAGTCATTACCTCACCGTAGAATCCCTCTATCCCTCCATGAATAAGAGGGGTATTTGATTTTATTGCTATTTCATTTAAGAGAAGCCTGGCAGAGAAGTTGTCAAGTCCATCTATCCATATATCTACTCTGGGAGGATTATCTATCTCTTCCAATTTCATATTGTAAACTTTTATATTTATATCTGGGTTTATCTCTTTTAGTCTATCCCATACCACATCCACTTTTGGCCTATCTATATCATGATATGTATAAAATATCTGTCTATTTAGGTTGGATATCTCTACCCGATCATTTTCAATAATAACGAAATTGCCAATACCTGCATATGCAAGGGATAGGAGGGCGGGACCCCCTATCCCTCCTACACCTACAACTCCTATAGTTGTATCTTTTAGTTTTTTTTGTCCTTCTCTTCCAATAAGTTTTATCTGCCTTTCAAATCTCTCTAAGGTTTCCAAAGTTAACCCCTTACCACCTTTCCTTCTGCTATCACCACTTTTGGGTATGCAGAGAGTTTTAAAGGATTTTCATTCCATACAACTATACTTGCAGTTTTTCCAGAGTCAATAGTGCCAAGTTTATCATCTATACCGAGGATCTTTGCATTTTTGTATGTGATTATAGATAAGGCCTCTTCTTCCTTCATGCCCTGAATGAGAAAGTATGCAAGTTCAAACCTTAGCTGAGGTGTAATCACTACAGGATGGTCTGTCATAAGACCATAAAATGCATCTGAATCTATAAGTTTTCGTATATTTTTATATGACTCATTTTTAAGCTCTACTTTATATGGAAGTGTACCCAGGGGCCCATATACTATAGGTATATCGTTTTCTTTTAGTTCTTTAAATATATCAATGTCTTTTATATCACATAGGTGGTCAGCTGTAACCTTTAAGTTGTATTTTTTTACAAGCTCTATAAGATATAGTGCATCATCTGCTTTATGTACATGAACTTTTGCCATTTTTTTGCCATCCAAGAGTTCGAGAATAGCCCGTTCTTCCTCATCAAATTCCAATTCATATTCCTTATGGGCAAACTCTTTCTCCCTTTCGTACTCTGTTTGGGTTATTTCTTCATCCCGTAGTTTTCTTTCAAGTTCTAGTAGTGTTTTTTCAAGTTTTAACTTCTCTCTTTCCCTCTTTAATAGGCTCTCTTCAAATCTCTTTTCAAGTAAGGTATAGATTCCCATACGTGTATTTGGTCTATCTCCTTTCCATTCGGTAGTAGAGCGGGGATTATAGCCAAGTGCCATTTTATATCCATAGTGCTTTAAAAATGCATCATTTCTATTTTTCCCAAAGTTTTTTATTATGATAGCTTTTCCCCCAAGAAGGTTTCCACTTCCCGGCACTATGCAACTGTACAATACCCCAAAATCTACCGCCTCTTCAAAGGCCTTATCATCAAAGTATATGCTGTTTAGGGGATTATTTGTTGGGAGTATCTGTCCACTTATATCATTCCCCTCTTCCTCTGCCTCTGGTTCACCATACCTTACCATTCCTATATGAGAGTGTGCATCGATAAATGCAGGTGTTACAAATCCTTCATAGGTGTATGGTGTGTATGTTTCCCTTACCTCTGAGATAGTTTCATCTTCTATTACAATATATCTATCTCCACTTATCTTTCTTCCATCAAATAAGGGTACTGCGTGAATTATAATTTCTTTGCCCATAGAACCCTCCTTACCATTTACTTTTTACTATTTTTGCCTTTTTGTCGAAATAATAACCCCTTCCAAAGGGGTCTTTTGGAATTTCTTGAATGTATCCCTTATCTACCATCTCCTTTAGGTTTTTGGGATATCTACCTTCTTTTTTGTAAAATAATTTTACTTGTTCATTTAATTCTATTATATTTTGAAGCCACTCTATTTTTTTTAGAATAAGCTTCTTTCGGGCTGGATTTTCAGTCTCTTTATAAAGTGCTGTGAGATAAAGTAGGGCACCTCTTATGTCATTTTTTCTATAATATGCCATGATGAGCATACTCTGGACATACGGTTTTGCCCCAGGCAATTTAGATGCTATGTAAAAAAATCTTGCTGCCTTTTCGTATTCTTTAAGGTTGAATAAAAAGTTATAGCCCATATATAAGAAGATGTGCCAGTCTATGCCATATGATGCAGCAAGGCGAAGATATCTATTTGCAATCTCTATGTCTTCCTTTTTTATAGGAAGTACATTTCCAAGAAAAAAGACAGTCTCTTTTATATATGGATCAGCCTTGTACCCTAAGTAGAGTTCCTTTGCTATAAATTCTGTATCCCTATTTTCAGAGACAAAATGCATTATTGCACTAATAAGATAAAATTCGGATATGGCAGGCCTATTTTTGAGAAAAGCTACATCAAGCATTGAAATTGGTAAAAATAGTGGTTCTACTTCTTTTTCTTTATACAGGTTTGTAAGTGCTTTTTCGCTTTTTATATAGATAAATCCAAGGATTGCTAATAAAAAGACTATAATTATCGTGCTTAACTTTCTAGTTTTCATCAGAAATCTCTCTTGTTATTAAAAATCAATCCACTTATAAAAGAGATGAGAATCCCATAAGCAATACTGTAGCTTAATAGATTAGTGAAGTTGAGGGGGGTAAGTGTTAAGTTATGAATAATGTTTTTCTCCAGAGAAAATAGCTCCATATTGGGAAATAGATAGTATAGAAGTATATAGATATATTTTGAAAGGCCTTTTGCAGTCTTTACTGTAAATAGATAAAAATCTAAAGAGAAATGAGATGCAAAAAATATGGCAAGAGAGGAGATGATAGTAAGGGTAGGAGATGTAAATATAAGATAGAGTAAAAAGATTATGGCTGAGAGTATAAAAAACTGTTCAGAAAGAATAAGGGGATAGATAAATATCTTAAGCATGATCTCATTCCATAATATATATACGATAAGAAAAATAAATAGGCTAACAATAGATACTGTAATAAGATAGAGTATGTTGTAACCTATAAATTTCCCCCATATATAGTAAGCCTTATTGTATAGTTTTGTAAGTACTATCTCATATGCCCTCTTTCTTTTATCCTTGTATAGTTGAAATACCGTAAGAAAGGTAAGTGCCAAAATAGAAAATGCCTTTAGAAAGTAAAAGGAAAAAGACAAAAATGCAATATCAGGTGATGTAAGGGTAAGTAGAGAAAGATAAAATGAAAAAATAATGAGTGCAATAATTATAAAAAGTGAGACATATAAAATTTTATCCCTTACCCCTTCTAGTACTGTATATTTTCCAATATACTTTATCTGTTTCATTCTGATATATCCTCTTTTATAGAATTAAAAAATGCCTCTTCAAGACTTACTCCACTGTAGAGGAGTTTGAATTCTTCTACGCCCCCTGAGAATATGATACTACCTTTATGAATAAGTGCAAGGCTTATACATAGGTCTTCTACATCTTGAAGTATATGAGAGCTAAAAAATACGGTTTTTTCCATTTCTGTAAGATTGAGCATAACCCTTTTGACTATCTTTCTTCCAATAGGGTCAAGCCCTGATAGGGGTTCATCCAATATAAGAACACTAGGATTTCCTACAAGTGCCTGTGCTATGCCAAGTCTTTGCAACATCCCTTTAGATAAGCTACCAATCATCTTATTATATGCTGTATCTAACTCCACCAATCTCAATAATTCAGGAAGTTTTATCCAACTATCTTTAGAAGAAGAAAGTCCTTGCATGTATTCTAAGAATTCGTAAACTCTAAGACCTATAGGGGGAGAGAAATTTTCAGGAAGATACCCTACTGATTTTATAGCCCTTTCTTCTCCAGGTTTTGCACCAGCTATATAGACATCCCCTTCATTTGGCTTCATCATCCCAGTCATTATGGATATAGTTGTTGTTTTTCCTGCACCATTTGGTCCTAAAAAACCGAATAAATCCCCCTTTTCTACAGAGAAAGATACCCCTTTTAATATATGTTTTTTCTTTATAAATTTATGTACATTTCGTATTTCTATAATCATCAATTTTCCTTTTGTATATAGTTTCTGTATTCCTTATAACCTTTTTCAATAAGTTCCAGAGTCTTTTCCCATAGTGTATATTTTTCTAGCTCCTCTTTTTTTACCCAGGCCCAATCTCCGATCTCTTCCTCTTGAGGTATTACTTCTTGATTCTCGGTAATCCCCCAGAAGTCAAGAAGCACATAGTGATATTTCACCTTACCTTCTTTATCTTTTTGAATATTTTCTGCTATATATATAAGGTCCATTACCCTTACATTTATACCACATTCCTCTTTTACCTCTCTCTTTGCTGCATCTTTTAAGGTCTCTCCCAATTCTACTTTTCCGCCTGGGATGCTCATATATCCTTTGAAGGGTGGTTTATTTCTTTTTATAAGAAGAATTTCGCCTTTTTTGTTAAAAATTATTACTCCTACTCCTACAATAGGGCTTTTTGGATAGATCCTTTTATCCATTTTTATTAATATACCTATCTACTATTTCTATAATTTTTTCTTTTGTAAAAGGTTTTGTGATGTACTCATTTATTCCTGCTTCTCTTGCCTCTTTTTCGACTTCCTCTACGGCTGCTGCAGTAAGTGCAATTATAGGGATTTCTTTATTTGTCTCTCTTATTATCTTTGTAGCCTCTATACCATCAAGAACAGGCATTTGAATATCCATAAATATAATATTATATTCTTTTTCTTTAGCCATGTCTACTGCTTCTCTTCCTGTTTTGGCATTCTCCACTATAAACCCCATATTTTCCATAATCTTTTTTGCATACTTATAATTTAGGGGATTATCTTCTGCAATAAGAACTCTTATCTCTCTATCTTTTTTTTCTATTTTACTATTTTCTTTATTAGGAAACTTTTCATACAGAATATATTTTACATCTTTTTTTGATATAGGTAATACTATGTCTTTATCTTCTATTTTTATATCATAACCTTCTTCGGAAAGTACGAGGGCAGCATTTAGAGAAAGTATGTATATCTTTAGGAGGGAAAAGACAAGCTCATCTTTTGAATCAATAAACACTCTTAAATCTTTAAAAAATTTATCTCTTAATTCTCTTTTTATTTTTAATTGGAAATAAAAGGTGGAACCTTTGTCTTTATTGCTTTCTACCCATATCAACCCACCCATGTTTTCTATTATTTTTTTTGCAATAGATAGCCCAAGTCCCATGCCTTCATAAGACCTTGCTGTATCCTCTTCCTCTTGTGCAAAGTTTGAAAATATATATTTCACCTTATCTTCTGCAATACCTACACCTGTGTCTCTTATGGAAAACCTTATTTCTGCCTCTTCTGCCCCTTCTTTTATAACTTCTGCTATTATGTCTATTCTCCCTTCATTTGTAAATTTTATGGCATTTTCTATAAGTTCTTTAAATATAATTTTTATTTTATCAAGGTCTCCAATAAGGGAGTGTGGATAGTGAGGTATATTTATCATATAGGTAAGATTATGTTTTATAGTTTTTTCCACCTCATCCTTTAACCACATCTTAAGTTCATCTAAGGTAAAAGCAGTCTCCCTTATAGTAAAATACCCTGCTTCAAGCCTTGCAAGGAGTAACAATTTGTCTACAAGACTTAAAAGTCTTAGTGTAGATTCTCTGATTGCACTTAGATACTCTTTCTCTTCGAGGGATTTTACATTTTCAGAGAGAAGGTCGGAAAAACCTAAAATACCAGTTATTGGTGTGCGGAATTCATGGGATATACGCTCAAGAAAGAATTTTTGAATCTTTAAGGCGTTCTCCGCCCTTGTTTTCTCCATTTTTGCCTCTTCCATTATGGTAAATTTCTGAAGGGCAAGGAGTGCTTCTTCTACAAATGGATTAACTATATCAAGATCATTTTGAACATAGTATTCTTTTTCTGTCTTTAAAAGCCCGATAAAATTATCAGGTACCCCGTTTTCTTTTAAGTAAACAAAGATAGTAGAACTTATATCCTGGATTTTTAATTTTTCTTCAAGTTCTCCTAATTTTTTTAGATCTTCCTTATCTAAGATACCATAAGTTATCTTTTCTATATGCTCACTCTGAGATATCAATATTTTTTCAAATATAGCTTTTTTTGTGATAGGAAAAGTAGTTTTTTTGACATCTTTACCATCATCTGTAATGAGAATGCCAATATTATCTTTTTCTTCCCAAGAAAATCCCATTATTAACTTATCGTATTTTATAGGTAGATAGTGGGAAAGAAGTTTTGTAAGCTCTTCTCTTGAGGTAAGACTTAATAATTTTTTTCTAAAAATTTTAAGATTTTTTTCATATAACTCTTCTAATTTTTCATAAAGTATTTCTCTTATGATCTCTTCTATATATATAAGGAGGTTTATTTCCAGGGAAGAGATTTTTATATCTTTGTTTTTGCTTTCATAAGATAATATATAAAGTGTTCTGTGGTTTATGCAGATTACTTTAGAGATAAGTGATGATATCTTATCCCTCTCTATATATTCTCTAAGCCCATTAGGTATATTTTCTTTTTGAATCTCTGTATAGCTCCAGTACTCAGGAAAATCTTTGCAATTATAGGCGGGAAGATTGTTAAGGGAGAAATTCTCTTCCCACCTACCTTCTCCTTTACTAAATTCATATAAGGGTATGAGTTCTTCAAGTTTTTTATCTTTTGCCAAATAGACCCTTATCCTTTCAATACTTGTCTCATCTATTATACTTTTGGATATGGAATCAATTATTTCTTCTCTTTTCCATACATATAATTTTTTTCGAGTTGATTCTAATATCTTTTGTGCAAGATTTAAACCCTTTAATTCTATGGCAAATAGATCATCTTTTATTGGGGTTATGGAGAAAGAGTAAAATCTTTTGTTCCCATCTTTTGTGTAAAAATAGCCTGTGTCTGCATAACTTTCCTTAGGACGAATTTCTTTATTCATTATTTCTTTATATTCTTTTCCTAAAATTTCATCTTCTTTGTAACCAAAGAGAATGCTAAAAGGTTTATTAATGTAGGTTATTTTTCCATTAGAAATTATCATTATAGGGTATGGTAATTTTTCAAATTTTTCCATAACTCTCCTTTAATAAGTCAAATAACCTTTTTATCTCTTTAATTTCTTTTTCTGTAAGGCTACCCTCTTTTGCCTTTTTTTCAAGTTCTTTAATCTTTTCAAGAAATACTTTTCCCTTATTCTTATTTTCTCCGTTGGATAGGCTTATATATATACCTAATGTGCCTTTCAACCTGTGTAATAGAGAGGAGATATCCCCTTTTTGATTTACTATGTCCTCAATTAGGCTCGTAGCTTCTATAAAAAATTCCTTCATAAGGGATAGCTTATCATCCTCTTCAAAGAGTTTTTCTTCTTCATTTGTTTGAAGCCTTCTAACAATCAGGCTTAAGGTGTGTATACTTTCTTTATTTAAAGGAATTTCTTCTTTTTTTATCTCTTCTATGAGGATTTTTAGCTGTTTGATAAGAATCTCTTTTTCCTGAGGTATTTCAAGATAGAGGAAGGTTTGTAATAGCTCAAAAATTTCAGAGATTATACCAGACTCAGGTTCTATTTCCAATTTTAAGATATTTTTTTCTAATTTTTTTACAAGATCTTTCCACTTTTCCATTTTATTAAAGATTAACAAAACTTTTTCTTTTTGTCAAGAGCTATCATAGGTTGGATGGAGTCAAATTACTGTGGAAACCAGTATGAAACCTAAATCTCTCTTATATTTTAATTCTCTGAAAATTTACATTGTTTTTCTTTCATTATTTCAAGGTATTTCTCGTTCTATTGTTGCGATCATTCATTTTTCTTTGTTATTGCGAGCACTTTTCCTATCTTGTCATTTCGAGGCCCTGCAAGGAGGCGTGGCAATCTCTCTTTTGGGGTTCCCTCATTCCCATACATATTGTCCCTGGGTACCAGAGATTGCTTCGTCG
>CAYWXH010000055.1:0-10807 GCA_964462295.1 uncultured Atribacterota bacterium | reverse complement strand
AAAAATAATAGGAAGATGGGTATAGATGAAATTAGAGCTCCTGCGGAGAAGAGTGTCCAGGAGGGGTATTGACTTCCAATCTCTCCTACATAAGAGAATAACTTTATCGGAATAGTATATTTTTCTGTCTCATTTAAGAATATAAGAGGTGCAAAAAATCCTCCCCATGCCCCCATAAACCCTAAGATTCCAGAGACAATAATAGATGGACGAATAAGAGGAAAGATAATATAAAGAAGTATCTGCCATGGTCTTGCACCATCTAAAGAGGCAGCCTCTTCAAATGAGGGTGAAAGATTGGATATAGCACCAGATATGGATAGAATAGCCACAGGAAGGACATTTACCGTAAAAATAAGGGATAGTGCCCATAGATTATTTAAAAGATATAGATATCGAAATACTATGTACAAAGGTAAGAGTGTATAAATGCCTGTAAAAGAAGAGATATATATCATGATATTTTTTAGAAAATCTCCCAATAAACCCTTTTTTCTTGCAAGATACAGGGAAAATCCAAGTGAGAATATGATGACTAATACAAAGGTAAAAGAAGATACGAATAAGCTATTTTTTGCAAATAGTAAAAAATTTTCCTTACTGATTATCTTTGAAAAGTTAGAAAAGGTTATAGGATGTGGTAAAAGAGAGGTGATAAGTAGTGTATTTTCTGCAGAAAGACTCATCCATACTATACAATAGAGGGGAAGGATAAGAACAAAGAGATATATTGCCAAGAATAGGTGAAATAGTGGATGATTTTCTCTTTTGTATGTTTTTTTATCCAGTAGAAATATGAAAATAAGAAGTGTTAAAATAATTAATCGTGTTACTATCCCGTCAGATAAGAGAAGTGATAGGAAGAGGGTCCCTATGGTTATATATTTAAGGCTATCCTCTATCTTTATAAGAAATGGTAAAAGATAAGATATTATTCCTTTTATGAATTTCTCTTGTAAAATAAAGAAGCCGCTTACTATCACAATAGAGAGCCAATAAAGTGTTCTTTTGTAAAACTCTCTATATCCTACCTTACTCCCACCCCATATAGTGATATTTGGCCTTATAAATAAAAACATAAAGAATGTAAAGATAGTCCCTATAGAGAAGCTAAAAGGAGATGCCTTTATCCACATAAATAGTATATTTATCAAGATGTCTGCAAAGAATTCGTAGGCAAAGACCCTTCTAAAGATAGGGTTTCTCTTTATGTAGTAGTAAAGTGATGGAAGATAAAGTAAAATAAGAGAAACTTCCCAAATACCAAGTCCTATTTTTGGAAATAGTCCAAGGCTATGAAAGAGAAAGGGCATTACAACAAATAGACCTTTGTATCTTTTGTATCTTTTTGTTATATGAAAAGAGAGAAAGAGTAAAAATAGGAAAAAAAGCACCATAAGCCCAATGATAATGGAATAGCTTATCCCTATTATTGGGTCATTCCCTTCGGAGAACATGCTGTATGATAAAAGGGTAAGTGTAGTAGTTGCACCTACAATGCTTTTTTCTCCAAAGCCTTCTAAAAGAGGAGGACCTCCCTGTGTAAGGAGATAGACTACATTAAAGACCTTAAAGGCCTTTATAAATTCTAAAGTGATAAAAGGCACAAGTATAGGATATATCTGGGGAAGGGCTATATTTACATAATATTCCAATGGTGTTGCCCCATCTATATGTGATACATATTTAAGTTCCTTCTCTGTTGTTCCAAGTGCATTTCGGATGATAAGAGTAGTAAATGGAAGAGAGAGGATAACACTTACAATAAGAACTGCTGCCCAAGAGTAGAATGTAGAATCAACAAGATTGAAGTGAGTTCCAAATAGAGAATTAAAAAGAGAATTGCCATTGTATCCGTGTAGTATAGCACGAAAAGATAAAATGAATATATATTTTGGAATGGCCCAGGGGATAAAAAATAAAAGTTCATAAATAGGTTTTAATGTTAGATCTCTTTCAAATGTAACCGCAAATAGAAAACCCAGTAAAAAGGTAAAAGTAACGGAAAGTATACTGTATAAGAGGCTTATCTTAAATGAAAGGATAAGATTTGGATCAGAGATTACATATTTGAAATAATGACCACCTTTTGATAAAGTGAGATATACCCCATATAAAAAAGGGTATATCTCGATGAGAAAAAATACAAGTAGGGTAGGGAACAATAGGATAAATCCCTTATTCTTTCCTCCCCATATCTTTTCCATAGTGGAGTTATTTTTCTTTCCCTTTTAGGTATTTTTTACCTACAGTAAACGCCTTGTTTATAGGGACATTTTTGACAAGTATAAGTTTTAAAACATTGGAAAGTGCTTTATTGTAGTATAGGTAGATGGGTTCTTTTGGTGCAATAATCCCTGTCTGTACAGTTTCTTTTAAGGGAGATAAGTACTTATTTTTAGAAAGTACAGAAGATAGTGCATCTGGATTATCAGGAAATTTGTAAAGGGGGTTACAGAAGTCAAACTGTACCTCTTTTTTCTTTAGGAATGTAAGAAATTTGTATACATTATCATTTTCTTTTATGTTTTTGAAGGAGATAAACCCCTTGTAATCCAGATAGGATGCCACCCGCCTTGTTGTTTCAGGATTTATAGGAAGTGGAAGAGTTCCAAAAGAGACACCCTCTTTTATAAAGTTCGGAAGAATAAAGGTGCCAAATATTATAAAACCAATCTTACCCCTTTTAAACCCTGATAAAAAAGCATTTCTATCCATTGATACCCCTATACCCTCTTTTATAAGCTTCTTATAGTATAGTATGGCTTTTTCCGTGGCAGATGTAAAAAATCGCATCCTTTCACATTTTATACAATCCTTTCTAAAAGAATACTCAAAACCGCCAAAAAAATAAGGACTATATGCCCCCCATGCCAGGGGAGTAATCCCCTTTAACTGTTTAAGCATTTTTCCATATTTTTCCAGATCGGCAAGAGTCCATGAAGGCCCTATCTTTTCTATTTTTGCTCTTTTTAGAAGCCAAGGATTATAATAGATGACCTGTGCATCAAAATAAAAAGGTATACCAAACAATTTTTTATCATATGAAAAGGCTATTTTCCCTTTTTCGGAGATGCCGGTTTCCAATGTCTTGGGTATGGGCTTTACGATGCCTTCTTTTGCAAGTTCTCCAATGTATGTATTTCTTAAAAGGGCTATATCAGGAAGTTCTCCCCCTCCCTTTGCAACTGTTTTTATTTTTTGATAAATCTTTGGGACATATACGATCTTAATATCTATACCTTCTTGGTTTTTAAAAAGTTTTGCAATCTCTTCGTACTTGTTATTGCCTTCCCAACTTATCCATACAGTTAAGGATTTTGCATGGGTAGTAATTGGATATATAAATAGGGTAAAAGATAATATTAAGAAAAAAATAAATATTATTTTGTGATTTTTCATGACTGCAAAACCTCCCTTGGCTATAGAGTTTGTGTGAATAATAATACCACAAAAAATTTTATAAAGTCAACTTATTTTCGATTATATATTGATTTTTTTCGGAATTTGATATATAATATTTTTAAAAATTTCGGAAAAAAGAATTTTTAATCCTTAATTTTAAAGAAAGGGGGAGAAAGAGTTGGAGGAAAATCTAGAGGCAAAGATCAAAGAAATTGTAAGAAAATTCCCCAAAGGTCAGGATTCGTTGATAGAGGTGTTGCATAGGATTCAAGAGGAGTTTGGTTACATCTCAAAAGAGGCGCAAAAGATCGTGGCAAGAGAGCTTAGGATATCACAGAGTAAGGTTTTTGGGGTTGTGACATTTTATCACTTCTTTAGACAAGAACCTATAGGTAAGCACTTAATTACTGTATGTAAAGGGACAGCATGTCATGTAAGGGGTGCGGGGAGAGTGGCAAATGCCTTGGAAAAAACACTTGGGATAAAGGTGGGACAAACTACGCCGGATAGAAAGTTTACATTAGGGGTGGCAAGGTGTTTTGGTGCATGTGGTCTTGCCCCTGTTTTGGATATTGATGGAAAGACATATGGGAGAATGACTCCAAGCAAGGTAAAAGAGCTGCTTTCAAAATTTGAATGACTTATAATGGGAGGTTTTTGTCGTGAATCACACAGAGATATTAGTTTGTCTTGGAGCAGGGTGTGTTTCATCTGGAAGTCTTAAGGTAAAAGAAGAGTTTGAGCACAAGATAAGAGAGCTCGGACTCTCTGATAAGGTTAAAGTTATCGGTACAGGATGTATGGGACCTTGCGAGAAAGGCCCTGTAGTAAGTATAAGACAGTTGGGACTATATTATCAAGATGTTACCCCAGATAAGGTTAAAGACATTGTTTCTGCCCATTTTGTGGAAAATAGACCAAAAGAAGATTATCTATTTAAAGAATCCCAGACATTTTTTAAGAAGCAGACAAAAATAGTACTTGCCAATTGTGGACAGATAGATCCGGAGAGTATAGATGACTATATAGAGACAGGGGGGTATAAGGCATTACAGAAGGTGCTTGCTATGAACCCTGAAGAGGTAATAGATATGATAAAAGAGTCCGGGCTTAGGGGAAGGGGTGGTGCAGGCTTTCCTACAGGACTCAAGTGGGGATTTGTAAGAGGGGCAAAGGGGAGTCCCAAATATGTAATATGTAATGCAGACGAGGGAGATCCAGGGGCCTTTATGGATAGGGCAGTACTTGAAGGAGACCCACATACAGTACTTGAAGGGATGCTTATTGCAGGCTATGCGGTAGGAGCAACTCATGGGTATATTTACATAAGGGCAGAATACCCACTCGCCATAGAAAGATTAAAAAAGGCAATAAAACAGGCAAGAGAAAGAGGGTATTTGGGAAAGAATGTATTTGGAACAGAGTATTCCTTTGATATAGACCTTAGAATGGGGGCAGGTGCATTTGTCTGTGGTGAAGAAACAGCCCTTATTGCATCTATTGAGGGAAAACGTGGTATGCCAAGACCTAAACCGCCATTTCCTGCAAATAAAGGTCTGTGGGGAAAACCTACACTTATAAATAATGTGGAAACCCTTGCAAATATTCGCCATATCATTTTGAAAGGGCCTGCATGGTTTAGATCTGTAGGTACAGAAAAATCCCCTGGTACAAAGGTATTTGCACTTTCTGGAAAGGTGAAAAATACAGGCCTTATAGAGGTCCCTATGGGAACACCTTTAGGTGAGGTGGTATTTGATATAGGAGGAGGTCCTCCAAAAGATCGGAAGTTTAAGGCCGCACAGATTGGAGGACCATCTGGGGGGTGTCTTACAAATCAGCACCTCAATACACCTCTTGACTATGAACATGTAACAGAGGCAGGGGCAATTATGGGCTCAGGTGGTCTTATCATATTGGATGAGGCAACCTGTATGGTAGAACTCGCAAGATTTTTCTTGGAATTTTGCCAAGATGAATCTTGTGGAAAATGTCCCCCTTGTAGGGCAGGTACAAAGAGAATGCTTGACATTCTTGAACGGATTACGAAGGGGCAAGGCACCCTCTCTGATATAGAAACACTTATAGAGCTTGGAAACGAGATAAAAGATACCGCACTTTGTGGCCTTGGGCAAACTGCTCCTAATCCAGTACTTTCAACGATTAGATACTTTGAAAAGGAGTATGAAGCACACATCATAGACAAAAAATGTGAGGCAAGTGTTTGTGCAGAGCTCTTTATTGCCCCTTGTGAAAATAGATGTCCTTCTAATGTAGATGTTCCAAGTTATGTAACATATATTGCAGAAGGGAGATATCAGGATGCATTTTATACACACATTAAGAATAATCCCTTCCCATCCATATGTGGTAGGGTATGTCCAGCACCTTGTGAGGATTTGTGTAGAAGGGGGCAGGTAGATGAACCTGTGGCAATAAGACAACTTAAGAGATTTATGTCAGATGTTGCAATAGAGAGAGATTTACCACTTCCAGGGCCAGAATCATACAATGGGAAAAAGGTAGCCGTTGTTGGTGCAGGTCCTGCAGGTCTTGCAAATGCCTTCTATCTTAATCTAAAAGGATATGAGGTAACCGTATTTGAGGCACTTCCTGAGCCCGGAGGTACAATGACATATGCTATTCCTGAATATAGATTACCAAAAGATATCATAATGAAAGAGATAAAGAGAATAGAAGATACAGGTGTCAAGATAAAACTAAATAGTAGAATAGAGGACCTCGAGCCACTTCGCAAGGAATTTGATGCAATCTTTTTGGCATGTGGTTCTATGAAAGGTCTTTCTTTGGGAATACCCAGAGAAGATGTAAAGGGTATATATGATGGTATAGAATTTTTACACACAATAAAGAAGGGTGAGCGAGTAGAATTAGGAGATAAGGTAGTTGTTATAGGTGGTGGGAATACTGCAATAGATGCTGCAAGATGTGCACGAAGAAGGGGAAAAGATGTAACAGTGCTTTATAGAAGAGAAAGAAAAGATATGCCTGCATTAAAAACTGAGATACAAGAGGCAGAAGAAGAGGGCGTAAAATTTATATACCTTACAACACCTGTAGAGTTTCTTACAAAACCTGATGGTTCTGTAGGTGGAGTGAGATGCATACGTGTAAGACTTGGTGATTTTGATGCATCAGGAAGAAGAAGACCTATCCCTATTGAAGGTTCAGAGTACGAGATAGAGGCAGATACTGTAATAAAAGCCATAGGTCTCACTACAGATGTTCCTTTTGCAAAATATGGAATAAAGGTTAACAAGAGAGGGTATGTGGTGGTTAATGAAAGAACTATGGAGACATCCTTACCTGGTGTATTTGCAGGAGGAGATCTGGTAAGAGGCCCTTCTCTGGTGATAGAGTCTATAGCTGATGGAAGGGTGGCAGCTATGGGTATAGATAAATTTTTAGGAGGGGATGGAATCCTCTTCTATGAAGAGAGAAAACCTGTAGAGACTACATACAATGAGGAACCTTATCTTGAGAAAAGACCAAGAAGAAGACCTAAAAAGAGAGATCCTAAGAAGAGGGTTTACTGTTTCAGTGAGGTAGAAGAGACTTTCCTTGAACATGATGCAATTGAGGAGGCAAGGAGATGCCTCCATTGTGATAGGAAGGAAGAGGAGTGATGGCCATGGGAAAGATAAAGATAAAGATTAATGACAGAGAGATTGTGTGTAATGAGGGAAAGAGTGTCTTAGAGGTAGCAAGAGAAAATGATATATATATCCCTACTCTTTGCTATCATGAAGAACTTGAATCCTACGGTGGATGCAGACTTTGTCTTGTAGAGGTAAAGGGTAATCCAAAACTTCTTGCAAGTTGTTCGACCCCTGTAGTAGAAGGCATGGAAGTATTTACAGAAACCGAAAGGGTAAAGAAATCGAGAAAATTCATCTTGGATCTACTTATGACAGAGAGAAACCATTTTTGTATGTTTTGTGAAAAGAGTGGACCATATGATACAACAGACTGCGAGCTTGAGAGGGCATCATATGAGGTGGGACTTGATCACTTTATTTTCCCGGTTTATGAGAGGGATTATAATGTAGATGCATCATCTAAAGACCTTGTGATAGATCACAATAGATGTATACTTTGTGGTAGATGTGTAAGGGTGTGTGATGAGATTGTAGCAAACTCTACACTGAGTTTTGGGTTTAGAGGAAGTGCAGCCCTTATTGTAGTTGATATAGATCAAGAAAGAGAAGAATCTACCTGTATAGATTGTGGGTCATGTTATGAGGTATGTCCTACAGGTGCTATATTTAGTAAATATGGTGCATATAAAGGTAAAAAGGAAGAGTGTGAAAAGATTGAATCTTATTGTGGAATATGTGGCATAGGTTGCAAGGCTACATATTATGTAAAAGATAATAATGTAGTGTTTGTAGAAGGTATCCCCCTTTGCTCTAAAGGAAGATTCTCTTATCTAAGAGAAGAGAGAGAAAGGATAAAAACTCCTCTTATAAGGGAAGGAGGGGTTTTAAAAGAAGAAGATTGGACTAAAACAAACTTACTCATAAAGGAAAAGATGGCCAAAGCAAGACCAGAAGAGGTACTCATTCTTGCAAGCCCTTCCCTTTCTATAGAGGAGATAGATAAGCTAAAGGATGCAAAAAATAGGGGGTATAATGTGGCATTTTTTGATACCCCTATCCTTAAGACTTATTCTAAGGTAAATGAAAATATAGGACTTGATGCCATACTTTCTTCAGATTATATAATTTTTGCAGGGGATGATATCATAGAGGATTATGGGGTCATAGATGTATATATAAGGCGTGGAATAAGGGAGAATAAAGGTGAATTCATCATTTTCTCCGATAAAGAAAGTAAAATTGATAGGTGGGCAACACTTATCCATAGAGATTCTAAGATGCTCTCTGAAGATAAACTCCCTGGATTTATAAAGGCAAGAAATCCGGTTTTAATACTAGAGGGCTCATATGCTGCATGTAAAACTGTTTGTGATGATATAGAAAAATTAAAAGAGTTAAACAAGAATTTAAGGGTTATATGTATCCCACCGAGAGGGAATGGAAGATATATTGCAGAAGAATTTGTAAAAGATAAAGAGGCTGCATGTATTTCTGAAAAGTATAAGGTAGGGTATGTAATTTTAGGAGAATATGATAATTACAATAAATATGCAGGTATTCTTTCTCAAAATATAGAATTTTTGATTGTTCAGGTAAGTTTCAATAATCCTCTTACAAGGATTGCAGATATAGTTTTACCCTCTACTACATGGTATGAAGCAGGTGGGACATTTGAATCTATAGTAGGAGAAATCTATAAAGTAGTTCCTTTCTTAAAACCACCGGCCACTGTTTTGTCACGGCAAGATGTAATAGGTGAGGTGATATGATGGAAAAGGTAAAGGTATCTACAGTATGGCTTGGGGCATGTGCAGGATGTCATATGTCATTTTTAGACCTTGATGAAGGACTTATAGACCTTTTCGAAAAGATAGAGATAGTACATAGCCCTATAACAGATATAAAAGATTTTCCAAAGGTTACCCTTGGTATAGTGGAAGGGGCAATAGTAAATGAAGAAAACCTTGAGGTCCTTAAAAATTTAAGAGAGAGTTGTGATATTCTCGTGGCACTTGGTGATTGTGCATGTTTTGGTGGTATTCCTGCCATGAGGAACTTCTGGGATAAAGAAGAGATATTGAAAAGGGCATATGTAGATACAGAATCTACTGTTAATGTATCAGGAAATATTCCTCATATAGAGGTACCCGAACTTTTTCATGCGGTAAAACCGATAGATGCCTATGTAAAGGTGGATGGCTATATTCCAGGGTGTCCACCCAGGGCAGGTGCCATAGGATATGCATTAGGGGAGATCTTAAAGGGTAATGTGCCACATCTACCCAAAGAGATCCTCGCATACGATTAGGAGGTGTAAAGGTGGAAAAGATAACCATAGAACCTGTTACCAGAGTAGAGGGACATGGAAAGGTAACTGTATATCTAAATGAAAATAAAGAGGTGGATAGGGCTTATTTCCATGTTGTTGAGGTAAGGGGGTTTGAAAAATTTTGTGAAGGAAGGCTCTTCTGGGAGATGCCTACTATTACAGAGAGGGCATGTGGGATCTGCCCTGTAAGCCATCACCTTGCCTCTGCCAAGACAGGAGATGCTATTTTGGGAGTAAAAATCCCCCCTACTGCAAAGAAATTGAGAGAATTAATGCACTTTGGGCAGGTTCTTCAATCTCATTCACTTCACTTTTTTTTCTTGGCAAGTCCGGATTTTTTATTAGGAATGGATGCAGATCCTGCTATTAGGAATGTAGTGGGTGTAATTCAAAAATTCCCTGATCTTGCCAAAAAAGGTATAAGGCTAAGAAGCTTTGGACAGACAATTATTGAGATATTAGGAGGAAAAAAGGTACATCCCCGTTTTGCTATACCGGGTGGTGTAAGTAATGGACTCTCTGAAGAGGGAAAAAGATATATTCTTTCAAATATAGATAGCATAATAGAGGATGCAAAGGCAGGGGTAGAGGTAGTAAAGGGGATATTCGAACATGATACAGGTGAAATTTCTGAATTTGGAAAGTTCCCAAGTATGTATATGGGGCTTGTGAATGAGGATGGTAGTATAAATCTATACGATGGAAAGATAAGAATAAGAGACAACAAAGGTCGAATAGTAGATGAATTTACAAAAGATGATTATCTTTCTAAAATTGCTGAATGGGTAGAAGAATGGTCATATATGAAATTTCCCTTCTATAAAGATTTTGGTTACCCAAAAGGCTGTTATAGGGTAGGACCACTTGGTAGATTTAATGTAATAGATAAGATGGGTACACCGCTTGCAGACAAAGAATTTGAAGAACTTAGGCAAAGAGGTAAAAATGGGGTGATAGAAGGCACCCTATACTACCATTATGCAAGGATGATAGAAGTACTTTACTGTGCAGAGCGGATAAAGGAGCTTATGTATGATCCAGATATAGATGGAAAAGAGCTAAGGGCAATAAGTACACATTATAATCCTTACGGTATAGGCATCCTTGAGGCACCACGTGGTACACTTATTCATCACTATGAAGTAGATAAAAAGGGACAAATTAGGAAAGTAAATCTCATTGTAGCAACTGTAAATAATAATAATGCAATAAATCAGGCAGTAACACAGGTTGCAAAAAGATATATAAAAGGTGAGAAGATAGAAGAAGGTATGTTAAATAGGGTAGAGGCAGCAATAAGGGCATATGATCCATGTCTTTCTTGTGCTACCCATTCTGTTGGAAAAATGCCTTTGAAGATAGAACTTTTATCTTCTCATGGTGAGTACATAAAAATCGTTTATAAAAACGGTTAATGCCTCAGTCTCATCTCTCCCCCTAAAAAAGACCCTCT
>CAYWXH010000054.1:0-10861 GCA_964462295.1 uncultured Atribacterota bacterium | reverse complement strand
CTCGCAATGACAAATAGGGCCCGCAGATTGCCACGGGCCACTTTCGTGGCCCTCGCAATGGCAAAAGGGAAAGGGATCAAAATGAGGGGGAAAGGGGCAAGGTTTCATAATGATAGAGAGAAAATAGGCCCATAATAAAAGTGGAATTGCTTCTATATAGAAAACATTACAAAGTGGTATGTGATAATTCTGACACTAGAAAGACTCTACAGTATCAAAGGAAAGAGGGCCTTACAAATAAATCTATAACTATGGGGATACCTCATTCTCTTTAAGCTCTTTGGCAATAACCAAAATCTCTTTTTCATCTTCTACATCTATAAGACTCATATCTACTTCGACAGGTATCTTCTTCCCATCTTTCCTCATGTTCTCTATTCTGCCTACATATTTCCCACCCCTATTTAAAACTATATAATTTATAATCTCTACATGTTTTCCAAGAAACTCTTCTGGGATAAAATCTTTTACATTCATCCCGATAAGCTCTTCCTTTGAATATCCAAGCATCTCACATGCAGCCTTGTTTACATCTACTATTGTGCCATCTGGTTTTTCAAAAAATATAGCTTCAGATACATTGTTAAAAAGCATTTTAAATCTTTTTTCTTCCTTCAAGATCTCCTTTTGCATTTCAAGTTCAGGGGTTCTATCTATAACAAAATCCAAAAATATAGATTCACCTGCTATTTCCACAAGTTTTGCCTTTACTTCTAACCATTTTAACTTGCCACTTAATGTCTTTATTTTATAAAAAATGGAGCGTCCCCCCGTTTGGCCTAATCTTAAAGCAGTCTCTATAGAGGATTTTATTCTATCCTTATATTTAGGAGGCAAAAGGCTAAGTAAATCGAGATTATAGACGGATTTATCCATGGGAAAATCAAAGATTTCTCTCATCTTCCTATTTGCATATATAACCTTAAAATCTTTGTATGCAAATATACCTATGGGAAGAATATCTATAAATTCTCCACACCTTTTTTTAATTTCACTCTCAAATTCTTCTAAAGAATTATTAGAAAAACCCATCTTTCTTATGGATATCTTCCCTTTCTTTTAAATCTTTCCAGATATTTACACAAATATTTTTTAGTCTATCTCTCACAGACACTGCATAAGGATTGTAAAGCTGGATAGATTCAAAAAGGGTATCCGAATCCTCCCCCAACATTTTGTACAATTTTAGTAATAGTTCATAAGAAGGAAGGGAAAGCTCCTCCTCCCCTATATCTAACCCTTTTAATATACGTGCAATATATTGAGTTATAACTTGGGTTCGACTCATTGCTTTATCATGTTCCTCTGGGCTCATAACAAAAACCTCAAGCTCAAGCACCTTTTGAAGAAAATCAATCACTTTATTTAATCTTTCATCTCTTATTCTAACAGGAGTAAGTACAATCTTTAGCCCCTTAATGCCCTCTTTTCCGCTTTGAGGTCCAAATAGGGGATGTGTACCCAATACTTCTACATCCTTAGGAAGCAAAGATCTCATTATATTTGTAGGATAAATCTTCACTGATGCCACATCCAATACCAAAGTATTAGGTTTCAACCTATCCTTTATCTCATCTATCAAAGTAGGGATTATAGGGATAGCCACAGAAAATATAACAATCTGAGATGTATCTAAAAGCCTAGTTAAAGATACAAACTCTCCCCCCAATTCCCTGGCAAGTGCCTCTCTCTTGGTCCTACTTGTTACCTTTACATCAAAATAAGGAGAAAGATGTTTCAATACAAACTGTCCAAAGGGGCCAAAGCCTATTATACCAACAACAGGTTTCACTAGCTAGACACACTCCTGGTTGCCACTACATCTATCCCAAGTCCTAATACATTCCTTATAACAGGGTCTCCTCTTTTTATAGGGGGTTCTACTTCTAATCTATTTATTTCTTTCATTACTTCAAAAATCTTATCTTTTGGTATAGGTTTCTCTGTTTTTACAGGAAGTCGTCTTTCCTTTTTAGAAAGAATTTTACATGTAGTAGTAAGGATTCTTTCAGGGGAACGAATCTCTTTTACAGCATAATCTTGGCCTTGTGGACATCTATTTCCAAAAACTTTAACATCATCACCATCTATCACTATTTCAAGATCACATCCAACAGGACATACAATACATGTAAGTGTTATAACCTTAGACACTTTCCTGTACCTCCACTAAGATCTCTTTTTCATCTCCTGTAAGCATCGAAGGAGTGATTTCTATATCGACCATCTCTGCTGGTCGAAGTGCAGGATATGTACGTTTAAAGATTGTTTTCCCATGAGATGAAAGTATCACTTTTGCCCCTATGGATGGTTTGGATACACGTACATATAGGGTAAAAGGCTCATCAAATTTATCTACATTTATCCTTTGAGGAACTAAAACCCTCACATCTTTACCTGGAAGAAGAGGTATAAACTTTCCCTCTGGAACATAGTCCTTCTCTATAGCATTGGCTACTACTATAGAACTTTTCACCGCATTATCCACAAGATCAAAGATAGCTGCCCCATTTCCAACAGTATAAAAACCAGGTAAAGGTGTAGAAAAATACTGATCTACTATAGGGCCACGGGTAGATTCCAAAATAGGAATGCCTGCCCCTTTTAAGAGCTCTACTTCGGGAAGAAGTCCTACAGAGAAAAGTACTGTATCCACTTTATATACATAATCTGTTCCCTCTATAAATTCCCCTTTTTCATCCACCTTTGCCACAACTACTTCTTTTATTCTATTATCCCCCTGTATAGTTTTTACACCATATGATGTAATAAGAGGAATATTAAAATCCTTAAGACACTGGTTAATATTTCTTGAAAGGCCTCCTGCATAGGGCATTATCTCAATTACTGCCTTTACATCTATACCTTCTAAGGTAAGCCTTCTTGCCATAATAAGTCCTATATCCCCTGATCCTACAATAAGGGCACTATTTCCAATTTTATAGCCCTGTATATTAGTCATATACTGAGCTTGACCTGCCACATACTCCCCTGCAAGCCTCTTACCTGGGATGCCAAGAGCACCTCTCGGTCTCTCCCTTGCCCCAACTGCAAAGATCACAGCATCGGGTTTTAATGTTTTGTATCCCTCTTCCCCTGCTACTATAACCTCTCTCTTGGGAGTTACATCGAGCACCATACTATTAAGCCATACATCTACCCCAAGTTCATATACCTTTTCCTCTAACATTTCAGAGAATTCAGGTCCTGTAAGTTCCAGGCCAAAATAGTGAAGACCAAATCCATTATGGATACATTGAGGCAAGACTCCACCAAGCCTCTCTGCTCGTTCTATAAGTATTACATCTTTACCCTTTTTCTTAGTTTCTATAGCGGCCATCATTCCGGCAGGCCCACCACCTATCACTACTATCATCTTTTATCTCCTTCTTTCGTATAACCTGTGATATAAAAGGATCCCTTCCCAAATTTAGATACTTCATGAGGAGGAACATTGAGTTCTTTTGCCATTATATCAATAATCCGAGGTAAACAAAATCCCCCTTGACATCTACCTGCTGTTACCTTTAGTCTTCTCTTTAGGGCATCTATATCTCGTGCACCTGGGATCATATGTATGGCATCTATAATCTCCCTTTCACTTACATGTTCACATCTACACACTATATGACCATATCTTGGATCCTTTCTTATAAGGTCTTCTCTCTCTTCGATAGAAAGATATCTCATAAGTGGGGGGAATTTATATGTAGGATCCCAATCTTTTTTCTCCTTGAGATCTATAAGCTCTCCCGTAAGGTCTCTTACCATCTCCGATATAGCGGGAGCAGCAGCGAAACCTGGAGATTCAATACCTGCAACATTTATCATACCTTTTATGGTTTTGGAATGTGCTATATGAAAATCCCCTGTAGAGCCTGATGCACGAAGACCTGCAAAACTCATTATTGTATATTTTTCAAATGGAAAATCAAACAACTTCTTAGCCCCTTTTAATACCCTTCTCAATCCATCATGTGTTGTAGATGTATCTTCTTCGGGTATTTCATCAGATGTTGGACCTATAAGGACATCCCCTGCCACAGAGGTAAATACCAAAATTCCTTTAGAGATAGGGGTTGGAGTCGGAAAAACAATATTTCTCACCTTTATAGGAGCTGCACTATCAAGCACAAAGTACTCTCCTCTTCTGGGTCTTATTGTAAACCAATCCTCACCCGTCATTTTCATTAAATCATCTGCCCCAAGACCCGCCGCATTTATGAGCACCTTGGTCTGAAAAATACCATTATTTGTTGTAACCTTTATAGCATCATCTACCTTTTCTATATTTGTAACAACAGTATTTAGTCTATACTCCCCACCATTTTTTACTCCATTTCCTACAAGGGCATACACGGCACGGGTAGGTCCAATGGAACCACTTCCTTCAAAATGAAGGGCAAACTTGGCCCTAGGCGAGATTTGTGGTTCTATTTCATGTAGTTTCTCTTCCCCAATAATCTCTCCATATACCCCATTTATCCTACCTCTTTCCTTAAGCTCTAAAAGCACATGTAAATCTTTTTCATCTATCCCTACAATAAGTGTAGGCATAGGGACAAAGGGGATATCAAGTTCGGGCATCCATTTGTGCCACAATTTATTCCCTCTTACATTTGTCTTTGCCTTAAGGGTGCCTGGTTTGGGGTCATAGCCTGTATGGACAATAGCGGAATTGGCCTTCGAGGCGCCTCCTGCACAGACATCATTTTCTTTATCCAAAAGAAGTATTTTAAGCTTATACTGATTAAGTACCCTAAAGATGCTTGCACCTACAATACCTGCACCTACTATAATTACATCATAGATCTCTTCAGTCAATTTTATCCTCCCATCTCATAGCCTTCTCTATAGCCTTTCTCCACCTATTATAACACTTTTTTCTCTCTTTATCATCTATTGAAGGATAAAAAACCTTATCTTTTTTCCATCTTTTTTCTATTTCCTCTATACCAGAGAATATCCCCGCGCCAAGACCAGCCGCATAATATGCACCAAGGGCTGTAGTCTCCATAATTATAGGCCTCTCTACAGGAATACCTAAAAAATCAGCTTGAATCTGTAAGAGAAGGTCATCCCTTGCACCCCCACCATCTACACGCAAAGATGATAGTTTCTCCCCTGACTCTTCTTCCATAATCAAAAGTACATCCTTTACCTGAAAGGCAATAGCCTCTTCGGTTGCCCTTGCAATATGTTCCTTTTTTGTACCCCGTGTAAGCCCTATAATCATACCTCTGGCATACATATCCCAATAAGGTGCCCCAAGGCCTGTAAATGCAGGTACAAAATAAACACCTCCTGAGGAATCGACCTTCCTTGCAAGTTCTTCAATATCTCTTGATTCTTTTATAATTCCTAAGCCGTCACGAAGCCACTGTACTGCTGCACCTGTTATAAATATAGAACCTTCAAGTGCATAATGTATATTATCATCGATACCCCATGCAATGGTTGTAAGCAAGCCTTTTTTTGATTCTACTGGGGAATCTCCTGTATTCAAAAGAAGAAAACTTCCTGTTCCATAGGTATTTTTCGCCATTCCTGGATAAAATGCCCCCTGCCCAAACAAAGCGGCCTGTTGATCTCCCAAGATACCTGATATAGGGATTTCTGCATCCAGTATATTAGGATCTGTATAACCATAAATACATGAGGATGACATAACCTCTGGGAGTATCTCTTTTGGGATAGATAGGATTTCCAATAATTCATCATCCCATTTTAAGTTTCTTATATTGTAAAGAAGTGTTCGTGAGGCATTTGTATAATCTGTTATATGAACCCTACCCCCTGTAAGTCTATAGACAAGGTAACTATCAATGGTGCCAAACTTTATCTTTCCTCTCTTTGCCTTATCTCTTATACCCTCTACATTATCCAATATCCATTTAATTTTCGTTCCAGAAAAATAGGCATCTAGGACAAGTCCTGTCTTTTTTCTAAAGATTTCTTCATATCCCTTCTCTTTTAATTCATCTACTATAGGCCCTGTTCTCCTACACTGCCATACAATAGCATTGTATACAGGTCTCCCTGTATCCTCATCCCAAAGAATTGTAGTTTCTCTCTGGTTGGTGATACCTATTGCGGCAATGTCTTTACCTGTAAGCCCTGCCTTATTAAGTGCCTCCCGCATAGTAGCTACCTGAGTTTCAAAGATTTCTTCTGGATCATGCTCAACCCAACCAGGTTTTGGAAAATACTGTGTAAATTCCCTTTGAGCTACAGAAACAACATCTCCTTCATCTGTAAATATTATAGTTCTAGCGCTTGTCGTCCCCTCATCAAGGGCCATAATATATCTCATATTATCACTATCCTTTCATACCTGATCTTACAAGGCTCTTTATAAAGAGATTCTGTATAAGGAAAAATACCACCAGGGTAGGAATAGCTACAAGCACTGTTCCTGCCATAATTACACCCCAATTTTTTGCAGCATCTGAAATAAATAGCATCTTTACACCAACCTGGACTGTTTTCATTCTATCTTCTGTAGTTGCAATAAGCGGCCATAGATACATATTCCATGCATATACAAAATTAATTATTGCTGCACCCCCCAACATAGGTAAAGAAAGGGGCAAGAGGATCTTAGTAAGATACTGAATAGGACCTGCGCCATCTATAATAGCTGCATCTTCAAGTTCCTTCGGGATAGTAAGAAAATGCTGTCTCATTAAAAATGTATTTGTTGCACTTGCAAGAAATGGAACAGTAAGTGCAAGATAGGTATTTATCCAGTGTAAATGTTTCATCATCAAAAACAAAGGTACGATCATAACCATCTCAGCAGGCAAGAAAAGCGTAAAAAAGAGTATCATAAAGAGCGTATTTTTTCCTGGGAAACGAAAATTAGAAAATGCATAACCCGCAAGGGTTCCTGTAAAAAGTTTCCCCAATGTAATAACTACCGCCATTATAGTACTGTTCCACATAAGTCTTGCCATATTTACCCTCTTTATGGCAGTAATAAAATTCCCTATATAGAGAGATTTGGGCAAAAACTTAGGTGGAAATGAAAAAACTTCAGATGGTGTCTGAAAACTCATAGTAAGTGCAAGAATAACAGGTGCAATCATAATAATTGATACAACAATCAAAAGAATCTCTTTTAATATAATATCTCTCGTTTTATATTTTTTATGCATAGCTATACCCCTTTATTGATAATGTACAGTCTTCTGTCCGTACTTAAAGTAAACAATGGTTACAATTACCATGAATATGAAAAGAATTACAGTTTGGGCCGCAGCGGCACCTGTCCTACTATATGTAAATGCATCCAAAAATAATTTGTACATTAGAATAGATGTGCTTCCAGCAGGCCCTCCTGCTGTCATAACATCTATGGTACCAAAGGATGCAAACATAGAAGAGATAATATTCATAATGATAAGATAGAAGGTAATTGGAGAAAGATATGGGAGTATTATGCTCACTACTCTACGAAATGCACTTGCTCCATCTATCATTGCAGCCTCTATTATATCATCTGGCACCCCCTGTAATCCCGCAAGATAAAAGATTATACCAAAAGCGAGATTTTTCCATACAGTAGCAAGGGCTACTGCAAAGAAGGCATAAGGGCGAGTTGTAAGCCATTCGACTTGGAGACCGAAAAATTTTAATAATAAATAGTTAAGGTGACCAACTACAGGATTTAAAAGAAACGCCCAAAGTGTACCTGCAATAGCAGGGGATATAGCATATGGGGCGAAAATAAGTGTACGATAAAATTTTGTTCCTGGCACCTTTTGATTCAAAAGTAATGCAAAAAGAAAAGATAAGAGCATACCTAAAGATACGGTAAAAACCAAAAACCAAAAAGTAATCTTTATAGAAAGAATATATTCTGGATCTTGAAAAAGTCTTATATAGTTTTTTAATCCTACATAGATAATCCTATTACCAAAGGGGGTCATTCTATGAAAACTAAGTTTAAATGTATAATATGCAGGGTAATAAATAAAAGAAATTATAACAATAAAAGTAGGTATAAGTAAAAGATAGGCAGTTCCATAATTTTTTCTCATAACATATCCTCACCTATATGATTTATTATAAAAAGAAAGGAGAAGGGTAAATTTACCCTTCTCCTTTCTAATCCTCAAAACAGTTTATTTGTAAAGTTCGTTATAATCTTCGATTGCCTTTGTTGCCTGTTTTTCTGCCCAAGAAAGTGCCTCTTCACAGGACATATCTCCTGCGAGCATCTTTTCGATTGCACTTTCTATTATATCTCTTACTTTTGGGAATGGACCAATTACAGCACCATTTGTTGCAAATGTCTGTTTAGACATAAGGAGTTGGAGTAATGCTGTAAGGTGATTTGGATGAGTCTGATAGTAACCATTTGACATAAGGGTAAGAACTGCATCTTTTCTTACAGGGAAGTATCCTGTCTTTGTATGCCATGTAATTTGTGGTTTTTCAGATGCCATCCATTTTACAAATGTCCATGCAGCATCAATCTCTTTCTTTGGATGGTCTTTAGACATCCAAAGTGTTGCACCACCGATTACTACACCACCTGTTTCTGAATCTTTTGGTCTTGGAAGGAAGAATGTGCCAAGCTCAAAACCCTGTTTCTTTGCCTGTTCTTCTATAAAGGTAACATCAGAGGTAGAAGTTATAAGCATTGCAACTTTTTTGGAAATGAAGTACTGATCTGCGGCATCCCAATCCTCTTTTTTAGTGTTTAACATAAGGCCTTCTTTTGTAAGCTCTTTCCAGAACTTAAAGATCTTAAGTCCTGCAGGAGAATTAAATATAGCCTTTGTTGCTCTTGCAAGTCTGCCATTTCCATTGTTTACGAGTGGTGCATTCTGATTTGCCATAAACTGCTCAAAGAACCATGTATGCATTGGCCAGGTAATAGCTGTTTGTACAATGTTTCCTTTATCATCTTTTTTGAGGAACTTCTTGCCTATTGCTAAGATATCCTCAAAGGTACGAGGTGGTCTATTTGGATCAAGACCTGCCTCTTTAAACATGGTCTTATTGTAGTAAAGGATTGGATTAGAGGAGTTAAATGGCATAGAATAGAGTTTCCCACCTACTCTATAGTAGTTTGTTACCTGATCCATAAATACACCAGAATCAATAGTGGGGTCTTTTGCAATAAGATCCCCAACTGGAATCATAAGACCACTATCTATCATCTGCTGGGTACCGATATCATAAACCTGTACAATATGAGGAGGATTTCCTGCCTGCACAGCTGCCTTAAACTTATTTAGTGTGTCACGATAACTTCCTGTGTACTGCACATCTACCTCAATGTCCGGATACTGTTTCATAAAGTCTTGTGCCATGTTTTTAAGTAGGTCAATTCTCCACCCACTCATAGCATGCCAAAATTGAATCTTTACCTTTGCAAAGGAAATACCTGTAAAGATAAGTAAAAACGATAAAACTAAGACAAACAACAACTTCTTGTTAAACATAAACTACACCTCCTTATTTTTGTTTTTAAGAAACTACGAAACTTTAGCTTACATTAACTTCTTAAATTAAAACTTCAATAAATTCTGTGTGAATAAAATATAAATTTTTATTAAATTGAAAATTCCTAATAATTACATAATATAAATAAAATTTCCATTTATATTATACATCAAACTTAAATTTTGTCAAGTCATGAAATGTCTTTTAAAAGGTCGTCTAAGAGGGTGGAAACTGCTTCTATAGTATAAGGTTTTTTAAGTACTGCCTGAAAGCCGTATCTTTTATATTCTGCCATTATAGGATCCTCTGAATACCCACTTGATACCACTATTTTTGCAGAAGGGTCAAATTTTAAAATTTCACGCGATGCATCTTTTCCCCCCATCCCTCCTTTTATTGTTAAATCCATTATTACAACATCAAAAGGAGTACCAGCTCCTTTGGCCTCTTTGTAAAGTTTAATTGCCTCTTCTCCACTTCTTGAGACCTCTACTTTGTGTCCTAAGTATGAAAGTATATCACTAAGCACTGATATAATAAGTTCATCATCATCCATTATTAGTATTCTGGCCGTTTTTCTTTTTATTTTTTTCACCTCTACACTTTTTACACTCGGAGATGGGATCTCATCTACAGCAGGGAGATATATTACAAACTCAGTACCTTCTCCTCTTTGAGAAAACACCTCTATATGACCATTATGTTTTTTGATAATGGAATATACTATAGCAAGACCAAGGCCAGACCCACTCTCTTTTGTAGTAAAATATGGGTCAAATATATTCTTTAAATTCTCTTGGGGAATCCCTACCCCAGTATCTTTTATCCCTATCTTGACATACTTCCCAGGTGAAAGAGGAAGAGAGCTATCATCAGATAATATGATATTTTCTCCACTTATTGTTAGATACCCCCCATTTGGCATAGCCTGAAGGGCATTTATAACAAGATTTTGTATCACCTGACCAATTTGTGATCTATCCATCCTTACATACCATAGATCTTCGGGTATCTCAAGCTTGCTTTCAACATTTGAACCATGAAGAGAAAAAAGCACTTCTTCTTTTATTATTTTGGAAATAGGAACTATCTCTTTTACAGGTTCCCCACCTTTTGAAAAAGTAAGAAGTTTATTTGCAAGATCTCTGGCCCTTAGAGTTGCCGCTTCTGCCTCTTCTAGTTTTTCCTTTAGTTTACTGTCTTTACCCCCTATTAATTTGGCTATACCAATTTTTCCCATTATTCCCGTTAATATATTATTAAAATCATGCGCAATGCCCCCTGCTAAAAAATTAAGGGCTTCGAGTTTTTGGATCTTTATATACTCTTCTTCTCTTCTCTTTTCTTCTGTAATATCCCTTCCAACGGCACTGTATTCTATTATCTCTCCATTTTTATCAAAAAT
>CAYWXH010000053.1:7702-11269 GCA_964462295.1 uncultured Atribacterota bacterium | reverse complement strand
AGAGATTGCCGCGTCGGGACAAAAAGCGTCCCTCCTCGCAATGACAGTTGGGGAGTAGAGGGGTATAAGACACGGAGATTGCCACGGGGCTTCGCTCCTCGTAATGAGGCAAGAGAAGGGGCATAGGGTAGTTATATTTTTGCAAATTATGTTATAATTTTAATAACATTTAACCAGGGAGGTTATCATGGATAAAAAGGTATTTATAAATGGAAAGATATATTCTCTTAATAAAGAAGGTGAAACTTTTGAGGCCCTTGCCTCAAGTGGAGGCTATATAGTAGATATTGGAACAAGTGAAAAACTAAAGGGTTACAAACATTTTGGATATGAGATGATAGACCTTAAAGGAAGTACCGTTATTCCAGGGCTTATAGATGCACATACCCATTTTGTAAGTTTTGCAAAGACCTTAGATTTCGTAAATTTAGATGGTGTAAACTCACTGGATGATGCACTTTCTAAGATTGCAAAAAGGGTAGAAGAAAAAGGAGAGGGAGAATGGATCATAGGAAGGGGTTGGGACCAATACCTCTGGGGAATGACCGCATTTCCTACAAAAGAGATACTCGATAGGGTAACACCCAATAATCCAGCTGTACTTATAAGAAAAGATGGTCATATGGTTTGGACAAACAGCAAAACCCTCAAGTTATTAGGTATAACGAGAAAGACCCCTGACCCAAAAGGTGGAAAAATAGAGAGAAAAGAGGGGGAACCTGTAGGAATTTTCACGGAAAAGGCAGTTGATATGATTTTATCCAGACTTCCACACCCAGACAAGGAGAGCCTATTTCCCTTATTTGAAAGGGCTCAAGAGATCGCCCTATCAAATGGGCTTACAGGGGTACATACCTTTGAATCCCATAGAGAATTCGATCTTTTAACAGAATTTTACAACCAAAAGAAGCTCGATATTAGGGTATTTTATGGATTTGAACAGGAAGGGCTACCAAAAATGGTAGAACTTGGGTTCAAAAGCTATTTTGGAGATCATCTACTTACACTTGGGGTGCTAAAACTCTTCAAAGATGGATCTTTAGGATCAAGGACGGCCTATATGTTTGAACCATTTGAAGGTGAACCCCAAAATTACGGTCAAGATGTCCTGCCAAATGAGGAGCTAAAAGAGATTGTAACCTTTGCAAATAGACATGGAATAGCTGTTTCTGTTCATGCAATAGGAGATCATGCGGTACACGATGTGCTTATGGCATTTTCAGATACATACGAAATAGCAAAAGAAAAGGGCCTAAGAAATAGGGTAGAACATTTTCAAATAGTAAAACCAGAAGATATGGAGCTTGCAAAAAAAATAGGAATTATTGCATCTATGCAACCTATCCATGCGGTAAAAGATAGATATGTAGCAGATAAATTCTGGGGGAAAAGGTGTAAAGGAAGTGCCTATGCCTGGAAGACAATCCTCAAAAAAGGCATACCACTTGCATTTGGGACAGATGTTCCCGTGGAGACACTCAACCCCTTCTATAGTATCTATACTGCTATTGTAAGACATGATGTGGGAGAAGAGAGCCCATGGTATCCGGAAGAGAGGCTTACCCTCTATGAGGCACTCTCTGCATATACAAAAGGAAGTGCTTATGCGGAGAAGAAAGAATTTGTAAAAGGGACACTTGAGCCAGGTAAAGTAGCAGATTTTCTCGTATTACCAGAGAATCCTTTTGATGTAGATCCGGAAGAATTCTACAAATTAAAACCCCTTGCTACAGTAGTGGGTGGTGAGGTAAAAACAGGAGATATAAAATGAGGGTATTCGGGCCGGTTCCTTCAAGAAGATTAGGTAGATCTTTAGGTGTAAATAACATACCTCCCAAAATATGTACATATTCATGTATATATTGCCAATTAGGAAACACTATTGATATGAGATATAAAAGAGAAAATTTTTTCGATCCAGAGGAGTTATATGAAGAAGCAAGAAAAAAGATAGAAGATACAAGAAAAAATAATGAACATATAGATTATATAACCTTTGTTCCAGATGGTGAGCCTACACTGGATATTAATCTAAGAAAGGAGATCGAACTTCTAAAAAATCTAAAAATAAAGGTAGCACTTATCACCAACTCTTCTTTACTTTTTGATAAAGATGTACAAGAGACGCTCTCTCTCCTTGACTGGATTTCGGTAAAAGTAGATGCTATTACAGAAAAAGTCTGGAAAAAAGTAGATAGGCCTCATAAAGTCTTAAATCTCTCAGATATTCTAAAGGGGATAGAGGCTTTAAGAAAAAATTTTAAAGGGATATTTACCACAGAGACTATGCTCGTAAAAGATATAAATGATCATCAAGAAGAGTTAGAAAAAATAGCCCAATTCTTAAGCACATTAAAACCAGATAAGGCATATATTTCTATTCCCACACGGCCCCCTGCAGAATCATGGGTAAAACCACCATATGAAAAAAATATAAACAATGCGTATCAGGTATTTACCTCATACCAAATAAATACAGAATATCTTATAGGGTATGAAGGAAGTGAATTTGCATATACCGGAAATCCTGAGGAAGACTTACTTAGTATTACATCAGTACATCCTATGAGAGAAGAAGGGATAAGAGAGTTTTTGAAAAAATCAGGGGAAGACTGGGAATTTATACAAAAACTAATACGAAAAGGACTACTTGTAGAAGTTAAATTTGAGGGAAAAAGATTCTATATGCGAAAACTACCAAAAAGTAAAAACTAATTTGAAAAAAGAGTCTATCTTTGATATACTATATATAGAAATTTATTGAATGAGGCGTACATGGGAATATTTGACGATGCATTTAGAAAAGTATTTTCTGATAAAAAAATATTTATAGAATTTGTAAATTCATTTGTCCCGGATATAGGTATTTCTAAAATAAGTGAAGAAAATGTATATCTGGAAAGTTCTATATATAAAGATCCATATTTCTCAAATAGAGAAGCTGATTTACTCTACAGAATAAGGCATAATGGAAGAGATCTATACATATATATCCTTATGGAACATCAGTCAAAGGTAGACCACCTTATGGCATTTAGGATACTAGGATATATGGTAAGAATATGGGAATATCACACAAAGAAATATCCAGATGAAATTCATAAAAAGAGTTTTAAATTACCACCTATAATACCTATAGTTTTTTATGATGGGAGAGAAACCTGGACAGCTACACAATTTTTTAATGAGAAGGTCTATCAACAGGAACGATTTAAAAAATTCATACCCATGTTTATGTATGAGCTAATAGATATAAATAAGATCCCAACTCAACAATTAAAAAAGATAAAAAATGCAGTAAGTATTATATTAAGACTGGATAGTGCAAAAAAGGAAAATGCTTTAAAAATTGTAAAAGAACTGACTAAGATTATAAACCTATTACCATATGAAGAGCAAGAATTACTTAAAAAACATATAAACGCATATATTATGGTACTTGCACATAGGACGGGTATAAATTTAACCCCTGAAGAAATAGGGGATAAAGGGGAGGTGACCCAATTGTTTGAAAGATTTGAAGAGAGTCTTAAAGAATATATAGAAGAAGAAAAAAGAAAAGCTATA
>CAYWXH010000053.1:0-7602 GCA_964462295.1 uncultured Atribacterota bacterium | reverse complement strand
AAGGGGATGCAGGAAGGGATACGAGAGGGCTTGATAAATGGCATAAGACTTGCACTTGAAGTGAAATTCGAAGAAGAAGGAATAGAAATTGTAGATTCATATCTTGAAAAATTAAAAGTAAAAGACCTTAAAAGACTAAAAGGTGTAATAAAAAAGGCAAAAAGCCTAAATGAAGTAATTAAAGGAATAGAAAGGCTTAAAAACTAAATAGGGCCCATATGGGCCCTATTTTTATCTATCCTATCATATGGTTTGGAAGCCACAATATAAGCTGCGGGAATATGGTAAACAGAATTAATGCAATAATAATTATAGTAATAAATGGTATAACCCCTCGTATAATATCACTCATAGTAATACCGAGTTCAGGTGGCGCTGTTCCCTTAAGTACAAATATTGACATGGCCATAGGTGGTGTCTGAAATGCCATCTGAAGGTTAATACAGATCATCATTCCTGCCCATAGGGGATCAAACCCCAAAGCTGTAATGATGGGTGTGAATATTGGTACAATAATAAATACGATCCCTATCCATTCTATAAACATACCAAGCAAAAAGACTATGAGCATTATTATGCCAAATGCTGCCCATCTGCCTCCTGGTACTGACATGATCATTTGAGATACTACATCTCCTCCACCTGCACTCATAAACACACCTACAAATGCATAACATGCACCGGCAATAAGTACAACAAAGGCACTTACCCTAAGTGTCTGGATACCTGCCTCCTTAACCAGTTCCCAGCTAAATTTTTTATATGCAATAGTAAGGATCACAGCAGCAAGACTTCCCATAGCAGCAGCCTCTGTAGGAGGAGCAATCCCCAAAAATATTGTACCAAGTACTGACAAGATAAGAATTGCTGTGGGTAACATAGATTTTATAAGCCGTAGAAGCATCTGCCCACTGGATATCTTTGGTCTTTCCTCAGGGGGGATAGGTGGCCCAAGTTTTGGATTTAGTGCAGTTCTTACTGTAACATATGTAATATATGAACCAGAGAGTATAAGTCCTGGAATAAATGCGGCCATAAACATCTTTCCAATGGATAGACCAGCCTGAGGACCATATACCACCAACATAATACTCGGAGGGATAAGGATGCCCAATGTACCACTTGCCACTACTGTTCCTGATGCAAGCGCCTTATCATACCCCCTCTTTACCATAGGGCCAAGGGCTATAAGGGAAAGAATTGTTACAGATGCAGTTATAACCCCTAAACATGCAGCAAGGATGGTACCAAATATAATGGTAACAATAGCAAGTCCTCCCCTAAGACCACTAAGTGCCTCATAAAGTACTTTATATAGGTCTTCTGTAATCCCTGAATGTTGTAAAATTACCCCCATAAAGGTAAAAAGCGGTACGGCAAGGTATGGATAGTTAAGTGTCATTGCATAGAGCCTAGAATACAATATATGCAGGGTGACCTCTGGTCCAAAGAGTAGGTATCCGAATATAAGTCCGATGCTCCCTATTACAAATGCTATAGGAAATCCTGTAAGGATTAATCCCAAAAGACCTCCAAACATTAAAGCTGTGGATAATTGTGCGCTCATCTCAATCAATTCGTTCACCCCTTACTAAAAAGTATATATCTTTTATAAAATTAGATACACCCTGAAGTGTTAATAGAAAAACCCCTACTGCAAAAATCGTCCTATAAGGTGCAGCCGGGGGATACCAAAAGGTAGAGGTCATTGTCTCATGTATCCTCCATGCCCTTGCCGCCCAAGAGATAGCTGTATATGTTAAAGTAATAGCTAATGGAAAAAACAAAAATATAGAAGCTATAACATTTAGCCATGCCTTACCCCGTGGGGAAAGTCTTGTATAAAATACATCAACTCTAGTATGCGCATCGTGCAAGTAATCATAGGACCATCCAAGTACATACAAAGCTCCTCCAGCCATACATAAAGTATCATATGCCCAAACGGTAGGCGCATTGAAAAAGTGCCTCATAATGGTATCATATGCGCCTACCAAAACAAGGAGCCATGCAAACCATCTTGCCAGTGATCCTGATTGTTCACTTATAAAATCAATGGTTTTTACTACTTTTTTTAAAAATGCCATGGCTCAAACTCCTTGTTAACATTTTTGTATAGTTATTGCCTTTTCTACATATTGGAATATGCCTTCCAGAAGTTGTTCATAGAATCTAAGATTTCTTTGTATATTGGAGATTCTTTCTTTGCCTTCTCTGCATAGAATTTCTCTGCTTCAGCAGATATAGCATCTTCTACCTCTTTTGGAAGCTTATAAACTTCACAACCAGATTTTTTAAATTCATTAAGTGCCTTTATAGATTCATAAACAAGATATTCATGCTGTGCTTGTGTCCATTTACCAACAACATCTTGTACAAGCTGTTTTAGGTCATCAGGGAGTTTCTCCCATGCCTTTTTATTTACGAAAAATACTTGGGGATCACTTGGTGCACGAACAGGTGAGAGGATTACATATTTTGCAATTTCATTAAAATGCATCTGCCAGTTTGTTGCAAGTGTAGAGTACTCAAATGCATCAATTGTACCCCTTTGCATTGCCTCATAAAGCTCTCCACCTGGTAAAAATACCACATTTGCACCCAATCTCTTCAATATCTCGCCACCATCTCCTGCAGCACGTACCTTAAGGCCTTTAAGGTCTGCAACTGTCTTTATAGGTTTCTTAGAATGTAAGAATACCTCAGGTGGTAATGGTGCAAGTGCTCCGGGGAATGTCATAATATTGTACCCCTTCATCATCTTGTTCATAAGGTCTGCACCACCTGCATAGTCAAACCATGTTCTAAGTGCCTCACCTGGGAGTCCGCCAGGTCTTGAGCTTATAAGACTTGCAGCCTTCCACTTATCAAGGTTGTACATAGGGCAAGTATATGCCATCTGTAGCACGCCCTGATCCACTGCATCTAACTCTTTTGTTGCAGGTACAATAGAGCCACCTACAAAATGCTTAATTATCAAACGACCACCACTTGCCTTTGTTATCGCCTCACAAACCTTATCATGGAATACCTGAGATGGGTCTGCTGCAGGTCCATGACCTGACGATTTCCATATTATTGCCTTTGCAAAGGCACTACCTCCAAAAACTATTACCAAAAAAGAAATCATAAGCAAAAACAGAGAAATTTTCCTAAGCATCTTAATCCTCCTCCATAATTAATTTTTTTGCCAAAATTTTTAAAAATTAATTATCCTCCCTTTTTAAATATCACCCCCTTTTTATCTTTTTGGGAAACTCTTCCCTAAACCATCTCTCTATATTCTCTTTTATGCGTAAATACTTTTTTTCAAAAGGCATATCCATATCCATAGGTGGGCTAATAGGGAGTATAAAATCTATCCCATAAGGTTTAAAAAACTCTGGACCCTCATCTAGTACAGCACATATGGCAAGCACAGGTATGCCAAACCTCTTTGCCACCTTTGCTACACCTACAGGAACTTTTCCATAGATTGTTTGTCTATCCATCTTCCCCTCTCCAGTGATAACAAGGGTAGAACCGGCCACCTTTTCGTGAAAACCAATTGCCTCCATAACAAGCTCTATACCTGGTCTTAGTTTTGCATTCAAAAAGGCCATAAGCCCTGCCCCCAAGCCCCCTGCAGCACCTGCCCCTGGAATATCTCGTACATCCTTTCCAAGGTCTCGCTTAATAATCTCTGCAAGGTGTGAAAGACCCTGGTCAAGTTCCTCTACCATATCAGGTGTTGCCCCCTTTTGTGGTCCATAGACATAAGATGCACCATTTGGCCCACAGAGAGGGTTTTTAACATCTGATGCGACAAGGATTTCAGTATCTTTTATTCTTTTGTCAAGATGACCCATATCAATCTTTACTATCTTTTTAAGCTCCCCTCCTCCAAAACCTATCTCCTTTCCCTCTTTATCCAAAAACTTTACACCAAGAGCCTGGGCCATACCAACACCACCATCATTTGTGGCACTTCCTCCAATCCCTATTATGATCTTCCTGCATCCATGATCCAAGGCAGCCTTTATAAGTTCCCCTGTCCCATAGGTAGTGGTCAACATAGGATTTCTTTTATCCTCTGGTACAAGGGGAAGGCCAGAAGCTGAGGCCATTTCTATAACTGCGGTTTTTCCATCTCCCAAAATACCGTAGGTTGCCTCTACCCTTTCTCCAAGAGGACCTACCACCTTTTTTTTCAATATCTTGCCACCGGTTGCATTTACAAGACATAAGACAGTACCTTCTCCACCATCTGCCATAGGGGCCTTTATAATCATAGCCTGAGGAATTACTTCTCTTATTCCCTCTTCCAAAGCATCACATATCTGGGGCGCAGTAAGGCTGCCCTTAAAAGAGTCAGGGGCTATAACTATTTTTGTCATTAAACTACTCCTTTTTGATAAAATATGAAAGAAAGTAATTTTGATTTAGGTAAATTATAAATCAAAAATAATTAATTTGGCTATAGACAGATGCATAAAATTTTTGAGTTATATAATAATATTTTTGTGCAAATATATAAATTAGTCCCCTATACTCTGATAAGCCTTCATCTTAAGGGCCATCATGAGCTGAACAGCATCTTCAAACTTTTTGGGGTCAAGTCCTGTAATCTCTTTAATCTTTTTCAGTCTGTAAAGGAGGGTATTACGGTGGACAAAAATAGCCTCTGCAGTCTCTTTTATGCTTAAATTGTGGTCAAAGAAGGCACATAGAGTAGATACAAGAAGGTCATCTAATGTTTTACCATTTTTTGTAGAAAAAAAGATCCTATCTATTATCTCTCTCTGAGTTTTTGCCCTTATCTCTGTAAGGACCTTGTATATGCCAAGGGAGTTTATATGGTATATTCTTTTCGTTTTTTCAAGTTTTATTCCTACATCAAGGGCCCGGACAGCATCCTTGTAAGACCTACTTATCCCATATATTCCATTATAATATTCACCTATCCCTATAAAGGTTTGAAAACCCATATTCCGAGAGACTACCTCACTTATCTTTCCCGCTATTTTAAACAACTTTTCTCTTAAAGATTGCTCTTTTGGGTCTATAGTCTTTAAGACAACAAATCTATCTCCTCCGGTATATGAGACTATATCTTGTGGGTTGTTTATAAAAATCCCCTGGATAGTTTTGAATACATTATTTTTTAACCTTTGAAGATAGAGCTCTCCCTCTTTCTTTCCTTTAAAGGCCGTAAGACTCTCCTTTGCCGTCTTTTCAAATTGATACAGATTAAGCACCATAGCCACACGGGGAAGGAGTACATCATACCCTACTATATGTCCCCTTGTAACAAAGAGGTCTTCATCTTGCCCTATCCTTCCAGATATAAGGTCTTGAACAAAATTCTCTCTTGCCTGCTCTTCTAAGTGCACCTCTTTTAGGAGAAATTCTTGCTGGAGCATCATCTCAACGGTCATTTTTATAATCTCACCAAAGGGGCTTACCTCGTCAGGATCCCCTGTAATACCTACTACACCTATAATCTTATTGTTATATTCTATGGGAAGATTTATCCCCGGTTTTGCACCTGTTAGGTGTTCTATGTCTTTGGGGTATATAACGAGCTTTTTCTTTTCCTTTATCACCTTTGCTGCACCTTCATGAAACTGATTAAGCCTCTTTTTATTTCCTGAGCCAATTATTATCCCATTTTCGTCCATGATATTTATATTCTTACCCAAAATCTTCATGGTTTTATCCACTATATCTTGGGCAAGCTGTCGGGTAATCTTCATAAAAACCACCTCAACCTATATGTATAGGCTCTCCCCTTTTCGGAAAGATGATCTTTCTCTCGGTAAGTTCCTTAAAGAGCAAAGGATGCTCTGTATGTATAGGGATTACGACCTCAGGAGATAGTGTATCTATAAGTCCTGAGAGCTCTTTAGAAGATATATGTCCTGATGCATGAAACTCTCGTGAATAAAAAGGTCGTCCCTCTTTTCTCTCTATCCCATAGGTTTTTATTCCAAAAAGTTCCAACCAGTTCAAAAATCGTATGGCATCTATCTTTTGCTCTTCTGTATATGCCTCACTTGTAGAGTGAATATATACACCTTCTCTTAAAATAGCTGGATCAAAATCCAAAAGATTTTGCATATCAAAATAACCCATAGATAGAATATAATTTCCCGGTCTTTTATTTATATCCTCAGGATATGTAAAGAATATTTTTATCTCCCCTTCTTTTATCCTATACATAATATTTTTTTCTATCTTTTGATATGAAAGCTTGGAGGGGTAGTATATGGATAATGCCTCTGTATTAAATACCCATCTCCCCCTACTTAAGATCCTTGTCATCTCCAAGAATATATAATCATATGGAAAAATTACCAATTTTCTTCCCGTAGCTTCTGCAATTTTTAGAAATGTAAGGAGTCTTTCCAGATGTCTTGCGGGAAAATCTGAGATAACAAGTTTGCCTTCGTATTCTCTAACTACAGAAAGAGAGTGGTCATAGACATCTTTTTCTGTACTCTTAGAATGCCCCTGATCTGGGGTAACCCTTGTACCTTCTGTAATTAGCACCATCGGATGAAGTTCTCTCACATCCTCTATAAATCTCTGGGTAGAAGTTGCATAACTTAATCTCTCACTACCTAAAACCTCTTCCCAATACTCCCTTTCCTCCCCTTCTGGGCCCATTCTAAGGTCTCCCGTATATACAACATACCAACCATCTACCTTGGCAACAAGGGCCCTTGCACCTAAAACAGAATGATAAACGGGATAAACCTTTACATCATAAGGCAGATCATCACCCTTTCTAATCAGTGGCCACCTCTCCTGTTCTATCTCAAATTGAGAAAGTTCTCGAAATACAGAAGCTGTTATTCCATCCTCCAGGGAGATAAAATCCCTTGTAAAGCGCGAATTTTTCCGGGATGTAGCCTTTAGAAGCCCATCTCGAATATATGTATCACCTACAGAGACCCTTCTTTCCCTCCCAGAGAGAGAAGAATAATCTTTTGATTTTCCTACCTCTTGGGCTGCAAGGATAAGGGCAACAGTCTCTGGTGAAGAGAGTATAGGAATCTTTTTATTTAAAAGCCCAAACATGCCATAATGGTCCACATGAGGATGGCTTATAAATACAAAATGTGGCCTCTCTATTTTTTTAAGAGAAAACCTCTCTCTAACCCAAGGATTGTAAAGGTCTTCTCTATATATATCAATGCGTGGAATAATCTCAAGATACAAAAGGTCATTTAGAATCTCACTTGTACGAGGATTTAGATATTCCTCAAAATAATCACCCCATCTCTTGAAATTAAAACCAAAATCCAAAAGAAAAGAACCTTCGCTTCCATTTACAAGGATCTTATTCCCCCCTATCTCTCCTACTCCATCATAAACCGTTATATCCATACCCATACCTCATTTACTTATTTTTCCTAAAGGTGTAATACTATTATTATATATTCCTAAGAACTTATCTATTTTCTCTTGACTAGTTTCAAGCTTTCCCCATTTATCCCATGATCCTGATTTTAAAAACCCTATATGTCTTTCTATGCCGATATCCACAAGCATCCCACCTCTCTATTTTTTTAATAATCCTTTAAAATTATACAGTAAAAGATGCCCTAAGTCAAAGAG
>CAYWXH010000052.1:0-11371 GCA_964462295.1 uncultured Atribacterota bacterium | reverse complement strand
TTCGTATGGTCTTTCGGTACCAGAGATTGCTTCGTCGCTTCGCTCCTCGCAATGACAAGGAGAGAGACGAATGGCCCTCAGGGACCAGAGATTGCCACGTCGGAGCAAAAGGCGCTCCTCCTCGCAATGACAAACCACACCTCTGTTATTGCGAGACCCCGCGAGGGGCCGAAGCAATCTCTCTTTTGGGTTACATCAAGTTGTATCCTTAAACTACTCCTTTAAATAAAAAAGAGCCCCACAGGGGAGTATAACCTCCTTTTATTAATCGCAATAAGAGACCTATTGAAAAAGAATATTAATTTTTTATTTAAATAAAAAACTTAAAAAATTTTAGAAATTTTAAGAAAATTTCTAAAAACAATAGATATCAATCGAATTTTTTATTATAATTGTAGAAATTGTAGGATACCCAGAGTTGACATTGTAAAATTTTTGAGTCATTATTAAGATACTTAATTAAGTATCTTAATAAATGCCTATGAAAAAAAACATTGGATATTCTTTAGAAGAGATATATAAGCTCATATATAATAACCCAGGTATAACAAAGCCTGAACTGGCAGATCTACTGGGGGTATCTCTCCCTGCTATATCAGAGAATGTAAATAGACTTTTAGATAGAGGATATATAAGGATACATAAAAAAGGCGTATCCAGGGGAGGAAGAAGACCTTATCTTTATGAGATAAACCCTACTTATAAGTATATATTAGGTGCAGATATCAGAAAACACTATTTTTATCTTTTTGTCTCTGATCTTTATGGTGCACCCATTGATGATATAGTTATCCCTGTGGAGTCCCCCGATTTTAAGTCTTATGTCTCTGTTATGAAGAAAGAGATAGACCTACTTCTTAGGCGAAATTCTCTAAAAAGAGGTGATATACTTTCTTTTTCCGTATCTATTACGGGCACTACAGATATAGAAAACAAGAAAGTTCTTCGTTCTTTACAACTTGGATGGGAAGATGTTCCTTTTTCCCATAAGTTTGAGGAGATCCTTGGAATACCTGTATTTATAGAAAATGATGCCCGCATATATGCATACAATGAATTAGAAAGTGATGATGAGAAAAATGTGGCTGTAATACTATTTCTGGGAGAGGGTTTGGGTATATCCTTTATTATAAACAATAAGCTCTTTAAGGGATATACAAATAAGGCAGGGGATAATAGATTTTTTGGAGATAGGCTTGGTGTTTTAATGGATATAACCAGAAAGAACGATATTTTAAGAAAGATAAATGAATTGCCATACTATTTTGAAAAATTTCAACCGGATAAGATAAAAGGTTTAAATAACGATTTTGAGAAATATATTTCAGAGGATATAGAGAGATTTATAGATGAATTTTCTCATCTTGCTATTCTTCTTATAAATATTGTAGATCCAAAAAAGTTGGTACTTACAGGTAATATATTTGATTTTAATGACTACATATATAAGGGGGTGAGAGATAGGATAAAAGGATGTGATAGTATATACCATGTTCCCCAGATAAAGAGGAGTCATTACGGTGATAGACCTTTAGAGAGGGGAATAGTAAAGATGGTAATGAGTAAGGTATTTGAGCTTCATTTATTTAAGTTTAATCAAAAAAGTGGAGGTGTTTTATGAAAAAACTTATCGGTTTATCTGTTTTGGTACTAGTTTTGTCTGTTTTTGTACTGGGAAGTTTTGCATTTGCCAAAAATATTACGCTCAAGTATTGGATGTGGGACCCACAGTTAAGTGATGAGGTACACAAACTTATTGCAAAGTTTGAATCTCAGTATCCAGGGGTAAAGGTAGAACTTACCGCTATGGCCCCTAAGGATTATTGGACAAAGATAAGGATTGCTGCATCCACAAAAAAACTCCCTGATGTATTTAATATGAGCTCTGGATTTTTGGAAGAGTGGGCACAAAAGGGATTTTTAAAGGACCTCACAGATTATGTAAACAAAGATATTGATCCCAATAAGTATTTTATAAACCTCTTTGATGCAGGGAAAAAGATATCCGGAACAGATAAGTACTATGCGGTACCTTTTGCACTTGTTGCTACAGTACTTTATTTTAACAAAGATATGTTTGATGAGGCAGGGCTTTCTTATCCTAACTCCAATTGGACATGGGATGATTTCCTAAAGGCTGCAAAGGCACTTACCAAGGATAAAGATGGTGATGGTAAGATAGATCAGTGGGGGTACTACTTCTATGGAAGGTATGCAAATATAGAACCATGGATATATAGAAATAGTGGATACCTAATAGATAGAAAAAAGATGAGATTTGCTCCAAATGATAATGCAATGGAGACAATAAAGTTCCTTATTTCTTTGGTAAAAGAGCATAAAGTAGCACCTATGCCAAAACTTATGAGCGGTATAAGGTCAAAGGATGTATTCCCCAGGGGACTTACAGCTATGTGGATAGACGGATCATGGAATATAAGAAACAACAGAAAGGTTATAGGAAACAAATTTAGATGGGGTATAGCAGAGGTTCCAATGGGACCACATAAGGCACCAGATGTAGCATTTGGATGGCCAGATTTCATTGCTATGTCTAAGTTTACAAAAAATACCGATATGGCATGGAAGTTTATAAAATTTGCATCAGGTGAAGGACTTACACTAGATATGTATATGGCAGGAAAGATCCCGTCTTATAAACCACTTACCCTCTCTGAGGCCTTTTTGGAAAAGGGTAAACAACCTGCAGAAAAGGGACTTCTTATAAAAATTGCCGCAAAGAAGATGTTAAACTCCTTCACAAAGGGATGGAGTGAATGGAGAGGCTATGGTGGTGCAGAGAAGATGGGTCTAAATGGTGCACTTGATTCCATTCTAAATGGAGAATCCTTTGATAAGGTATGGCCAAGTGCAGTTAAGTACATAAATAAAGTACTTGCAAGATACTATAAGTAGGCATTATTTTATTGAAAAGGGGGCATGCCCCCTTTTCAATTTTTAAGGGGGTATATATGAAAGGAAGGCTCAAATGGTATAGGGGATATCATCCGTGGTTATTTTTGATTCCTACACTTATTGGACTTTTTGTCTTTAGGTTATGGCCCATATTTTATTCATTTTATATAAGTTTTACTACATGGGATATAATGACCCCTCCAAAGTGGATAGGTCTTGAAAATTATAAGGAACTTTTTCAAGACCCCACGTTTTACAAGATATTGAACAATACATTTTTATTTTCCCTTATATATGTGGTAGGGGTAATGGTCTTTGGTCTTTTTCTTGCAGTCCTTGTTAATTCAAAACTTAGGGGAATAAACTTTTTCCGTACCACATTTTTTACACCTGTGGTTACATCTGCTGTGGCAGTAGGTCTTGTATGGAGCTGGATACTTGCGCCAAAATACGGAATACTTAATAATTTTCTTTTTTCAGTTTTTCATATAAACCCACCCATCTGGCTAGAAGATACAAAATGGGCCCTTTTTTCTGTAGCCTTTATCCGTGTATGGAAAATGGCAGGCTACTATATGATTATATATCTTGCAGGACTTCAAGATATCCCAAGGACACTTTATGAGGCAGCAAGTATAGATGGTGCAACACCATGGCAGAGATTCAAAAATATTACTCTGCCACTGCTTACACCTACAACCTTTTTTGTATTTACCATTGCTATTATAGATTCCTTTAGAAATTTTGCCATTATATATACAATGACCCGTGGAGGGCCTGAGAATGCAACAAATACCATTGTTTATTCCGTATTTTTAAATGCATTTGAATTTTACAGAATGGGATATGCAGGTGCATTGGCCTATGTTTTATTGGTAATCGTAGGGCTTATCACACTTTTGAATTTTGTGCTTAAAAAATATTGGGTAAAATACCAGTATTAAACGAGGTGTAACATGTTGAGTAAGATTCTTATATATACACTATTAAGTCTCATTGCATTTACCATGATATTTCCGTTTTTGTGGATGGTTATAAGTTCATTCAATTCAGAGGATAATATATTTAGGATCCCCCCTACACTTATCCCTGATAGATTGTTTAAAAAAGATATGTTTGAAAACTATAGGGCAGTGCTTAAAGATTACAATTTTGGAAGATATGGGCTAAACAGTCTGTTTGTGGCAGGTTCTGCGGCAATAGGGCAGGTATTTACCTGTTCACTTGCAGGTTTTGCCTTTGCCAGGATGAACTTTCGCTTTAAAGGAATAATATTTGCGCTTTTGCTTATGACAATGATGGTACCTATTCAGGTAACTATTATACCTGAATTTTATCTTATGATGAAATTGGGTTGGATAGATACATTTGCCCCTCTTATAATACCATCTTTTTTGGTAGGTACATTTGGTACATTTATGTATAAAGAGTTTTTTGAAAATATACCTGCTGACCTTGAAGATGCTGCAACTATCGATGGTGTATCTGCTTTTTCTATGTTTTACAAGGTGTTTTTTCCTTTGTCCAAACCACAAACTGTTACCCTTTTTATAATTGCATTTATGAATAACTGGAATGACCTTTTAAGACCTGTTATCTATATAAGTTCAAAGAAACTTATGACCATTACCCTTGCACTTACACAATTTCAGGGAGAGTACAGTTCGCGATGGGGATATCTACTTACAGGTGCAGTACTTTCTATCCTCCCATTGCTTTTGGTGTACATAGCCCTTCAACGATACGTAGTTGAAGGTATCACACATACAGGAGTAAAGGGATGATTATACTTATCTTGGCAGGTGGAAAAAGTGAAGGCTTTGAGACCCCAAAACCTTTTGTAGAACTTCTGGGAAAACCTATAATAAGGTATGTGATAGATAATGTAAATGCTGTTTTCCCTGAGTTTAAAAAGATTATTGTAGGAAATCAGGATACCTATAAGCCTCTTTTGGAATGTAAAATAGGTAAGGTAAAACTGCAAGATGCACCCCTTGGTACAGCACATGCAGTCTATAAAGGGATAGAAGATGAACCAGATGATGAGGATGTGCTTATTCTCTACAGTGATACACCACTATTTAGGGCACTTACTATTTTTGCTATGTTTAAACACCATGCAATAATAGGTGCAGATATTACATTTATGTCAGGGCTTACAGAGAAAAAATATCCTTATGCAGTAGTTTATAGAGATGAGGAAGGAAATGTAATCTCTGTGAAGGAGCACGATACCCCACATTATCCTCCTCCATATGAATACAATATAGGGGCATATATTCTCAAGGTAGGCCTTTTTAAAAAATTATACAATAAGATAAAACCACAGCCAGATACGGGAGAATATTATCTTACCGATATCCTGTACAGTGCCATAGATGACAGGCTAAAGGTAGAGGGATACATATGTCTTGATGAGGATGAGTATCTGGGGATAAATACCCCTCAGGACCTTATAAGGGCAGAGGAGATTATCCTTGAGAGAGAGGTCCAAGATGCAGAACTTTTAGAAGAGAGATATATAAAGTTTGGCACAGGGGGTTGGAGGGCAAAGATTGGAAGTGGTTTTACACTCTCCAATGTAAAAAGACTTACACAGGCTATAGCTACATATCTTAAACTTAAAAAAACATATAAAAAGGGGATTGTCATTGGATATGATAATAGATTTTTATCCGATGTGGCAGCAAAAACTGCGGCAGGGGTCCTTGCTGCAAATAATATACGGGTCTTTATGTCAAAAGGGGCAATACCTACCCCCCTTGTTACATTCACAGTACTTAAAAAACAGGCAGCCTCAGGTATGGTAATTACGGCATCACATAATCCGTATGATTACAATGGAATAAAAATAGAGACAGAGGAGGGACTTCCCATACCTGTGCCTATGTCAGAGGAGATAGAGACTATTGCAAATAAACAAAAAGATGTGGCGTGGATACCGTATGATATAGGAGTAAAAAAGGGATTTATACTATTTGAAGATTTTAGAAATGCATATCTTGATTATCTAGAGACAAAACTTGATTATAGAGCGATAAAAGAGGCATCACTTAGGGTCTGTTTTGATTCTATGTATGGATCAGGTACAACAACCATCCAAAAGGCCCTTATAGGTGCAAGATGCGACCTTGAACTTATAAGGGGGACAAGGGATGCACTCTTTGGTGGACTTGCCCCTGCTCCTACAAAGGAGAGGGTTTCTACCCTTATATCTACTATGAAACAAGGTGAATTTGATGTAGGAATGGCGGTAGATGGAGATGCAGATAGGATTGTACTTGTAGATGAGAAGGGAAACTTCCTCCATACAAATGAAGTTATTGCACTTCTTTGGTACTATCTTCACGAGATTCAAGGTAAGCCTGGTGGAGTAGTGAGAAATGTGGCGACAAGTCACAATATAGATAGGGTATGTAATGCACTCTCTGAAGAGGTTTATGAGGTACCTGTGGGATTTAAACATATTGCAGAGGGCATGATAAAGCATAATGCCCTTATAGGTGGGGAAAGTAGTGGTGGTATCACATTTCGGGGACACATTATGGAAAAAGACGGGGTATACACCGCTATGCTTGTTGTGGAGATGCTTGCAAAGACAAAGAAAAAGCTTTCGGAGCTTGTGAGTCGAGTAAAGGAGATTGCAGGAAGGTGGGACCTCTTTTTCGAGAAGAATATTCCTCTTTCTCCAAAAGTAAAGGTATCTGCCTTAAAGCTTCTCGATAGGGGATTGGACAAGATAGGAGGTTTTGAGGTAGAGAGGGTAAACCGTATAGATGGCTATAAGTACATATTGGAAGATGAGAGATGGGTGCTCCTTCGATTCTCTGGAACAGAGCCTTTGTTAAGGATAATGGGTGAGGCAAAAGATGAAGAGGAAATTGATAAAATATTAAAAGATATAGATAAAAAGATAGAGGGTGAGGCATATGACATATAAGGATAAGCTTATAGCTAAATATGAAAAGAATGGATTTAGATATGAGATTATGAGAAGGTCATATAAAAGGGGAGAATTTACAGATTTTGTTATAATAAAGGGAATGCCTAAGAGCTTTAAATACATATCTCCAAAGATTACAAAAGATGCATTTTTTGATATATATGACCTTTCTGTAAATTATGTAATGACAAAGAAAAGATATGATGTAAACCCTGTATTTATATATCCTGACCTAAAAACTATTGGTGCTTTAGATATTCTGGAAAAAAACGAAGATGAGGTAATCTTATCCCCTATTTCAAGGCTTTTGTACGTTTTAGATAAACTTGTAAGAGAGGATAGGATTGAATTTATAAGAGGAAAGTTTCTCTCTGATATGCCCCAGATAGATGATTTTTTAAACAAAGGTATAGAGAAAAAGAAGGTATTAGTAGGAAATAGATATGACCTACCACTTAAATTTATGGGTGTATCTCCATATATAGGTTTTTTGAACCCCTTCCTTTCTAAGGGAGGGCTCCTTATAAATACACACTTTTTCCTTATGGAGTTTACAGATATAAATACCCATTATTCGCTTTTAGGACAACCCGTAGGAGGGCTTACTATAAGGGACCAGACGATCCTTCCATACCTTTACAATAGGTCTGCCCTTTTTCTCTACAGGTCAGGGATAACAGAGATAAAAAAGATAGATGTAACAAAATTTGGGATATTTGTAGGGGGTAATGTGTATAGACATGAAGGTAATGCCTTGATCTATATGAGACCACATGCAGAGATTACCCCCGAGGCCCGTGGAACAGATATTGCCATAGTGGGTAGAGAGGTAGTGGGATACAAAAAGGGTGGGGGAATGAAAGTTCCTGATGCAGGATTTGTCCTTCATGTAGAAGATGAGGTAAAGTTTAGAGATTTTAAAGTAGAGTATCTTTTATATTTTAAAAGAGATGTGATATTTGGAATACAAGGGGGCCCCTGGCTTGTAAGAGACCAGGATATAGCCTCATTTTTTGATGATCCATTTTATGTAGATGAGCCTATCTACTTTCCACCAACAGTATTTCCTGTAACCTGGGGAAAAAAGCCCACCGCAAGAATGGCCCTTGGGATAGATGCACATGGAGAGCTTGTAATAGTTTATGTACATGGTACTAATGAGAATACCTATATACCTAAATTTGACAGTAGGGGTTTTACCCTTTCTGAACTTGCCGAGGTCTTTGATGGCCATGAAATAATGGATGCTATAAATCTTGATGGGGGTGGTTCTGCTCAGCTCTACATAGATAGGGGAGAGGTCTTCTCACCAGCAGACAGAAGGGGAAACCCGGGTCTTAAGTATAGGCGTCCAGTCTCTGTTGGAATAGGGTTTTTCTGATAATCACCCTCTTTATATAAGGAGGTGATACCATGAGGAGGGTTTTCTTTTTTGTATTTGTACTTCTTTTAATATGTGAAGGTATCGCTTTTTCAAGTATTTTGTATCCCCTTGATCTTACTACTTGGACCCCATATGCTGAAAACGGTTCTAAAGTTTTAAGTATTACCCCAAATGAGGCCATATTTAAGATTTTGCGTACTGTGCCAGGTCCCAAAAATACACTATCTACAGATGGATATGCCTATCTTATATCAGGGCCTATAAATATTGGAGATGATTGGGGCAAGGTTGTAATAGAGGGGACCTGGTGGAGGGAAGAGGGGAAAGAGAATTATCAAGAGATGAATCTCTTTATATTTCCGAAGGAACCTACATACCATCCCCATATCCCACCACATATACCAGAGGCGGAAAAGCCTACAAATTTTATATCTATATCTTATGTAACATGGCATCACAACATATCTTTTCGGGATGTGGGGGATGATTATAGCAAAAGAGAAGGGGGTACACTGCCACGGACTATACCTACATCTCCCAGACGATTTCGCTTTGTGCTTGAGGGGATGTTACCACGTAGTGAGGTTGCTTGGAGTTTTTGGGAACAAAGAGATGATGGTACATGGGAAAAACTCTATGACCAGGAATATTCACAGGTATTTGATGGACTTACCTATCCATTTACCAAACTTTACCTTAAGATAGGTGGTTTTACTACATGGGAACACCCTGTAGAAAGCATACTCCACTTCAGAGGTCTTAGTGTAAAGGTATATACCCAAGAAGAGATCTTAAATATGCCCGAAGAGACGCCTACGCCTGTGTCAACCTCGACCCAAGGGCCAACACCTACACCAAGCTGTCAATCGGTATCTAGCCAGACAATTCTTTCTCTTTTACCAGATGCAGATGGACACCGCATACCATTTCCCAAGGTCCTACATCCAGGAGGTTCAAGCTATCGTGGCGCATGTGGTTCTGGAAAGCCATCTACCGCAACAGATGTATCAGATATAGCAATAAAGGTGGTCTATCCCAGAGGGGGTAATTGCTACTATCTTGTGCATTACAAAAATGTAGTTATGGCAGGTACACACCTTGGATGTAGGTTCCATGATGCATGTTTTGATATATGCAAAGAAGAGAAGGGTGAAAATTATGCAGGTTCTGATTTCACAGGTCCATGTCATGATACCTGCTCTGGCATAGTTGGATTTGTCTATGGTGCAAATATAGGGACTCAATGGGCATTAGGTTATGGACCATATGATGATGAGATACTATTTTGGGGAAAGAGAGAGGTATTGGGCCCCTTCGATAGACGTACCACCTCTATATCCAAATTAAAGGAAAATGGTACAATTCCTCAGAATACTACTGTCTTTTCACTTCCCTCCCGCCCATTGAAGTCTCTATATATGATAGAAGTGAAAACAGGGGACAGACTTTTTGCAGGTACAGATGCCGATATCTATATAAAGCTTGTAGATAGTGATGGAAGGACAAGTGGTGAGATAAAATTCCCGCATGCACCCATAACCCGAGATAGCCTATATGATGCAATAACAAGTAATACATTATCTATGTTTAGTGGAGAAGGGTTTAGGAATTCCGGGTTTGAAAGGGGAAATGATGAAAAGTATTATTTCTTATGGGGAGATTATGTAAGTGATATAGATAAAATATATCTTAGGAGAAATAACTCCGGTACAGGGCCAGATTGGTATTGTGAATGGATAAAGGTATATAGGCAAAAATGGGACACCTTTGATATACCAGAATTTTTGGGAGAGGTTTCTGTACATAGCTGGATAAAAACAGGTTGGAAGAAATTTTCTGCTAGATAACAATAGGGGGATATCCCCCTATTGTTATTGATTGAGTATAAATCGTAGAATACCTATATCCCCCATTTGTTGGTCTTGTGCAAGTACAATACCTGTTTGAGGGTCTACATATGTAGTACTGTATTCTGTTCCATCTATGATAAGATGGGCTATCATTTGACCCCCTTCACCTTGTATATAATAGTTGAAGTCTTTTTTTGTAAGCTTTAGTATAGTGATATCCCCCTTTAGAATATCAGGATGAATATAGTGTGGACCTAAAAGTGTAGTCCCAAACACCTCTTGAGTACTTGTTAGACCTTGTGTTTGTGTTGTTGTAAGTCTAAATTTTGCTATCTGTTTCCCAAAAGAGATAGGTGATATGGATATACTACCAACAGGCATTGTCCCCATTCCTTGAACAATGCTTGACATAGTGTATGTATAGCTATTTCTTGCTACTTGGGGAAAATCGTTAGGAAGGGGTGGAAGATTTACATATTCATAACCTTTGTATATATCTATTGCTTCAGAGTTATTTGTAACTACTTTTAGACTGAGAAAGACTCCACTTTTTGGATCATATGCTATCTCTCCACTTGTATTTTCGGTACGATATTCTATCTTTCCATCTGTTACAAACTTATATCCAAATGTTTCTTTTCCTTTCATCTTCTTTGCATATTCAGGATGGACATAAAATGTCCCAGAACCACCCTGACCCAGGATTTTAGATTCGATAGTAAGTAGGCTTGAGCTGGGATTTAAGCTATACATAATACCTATTACCTTTTGTCCTTCTATCTTCTGAATAACCATTATCTTTTCAAAAGATACATATCTTCTTTTTCCCTCACGTACTACATAACCTGCACTATTGTAGTATATCACAAGCCCTCTTTTTATATATGGAGGTACAGGGAAATTTGTATTAGATATAAAAAAATTATCCTGTGCATATCCTATGCCATTTAGAAAGATGACGAAAAGAAAAAGTATCAAGAGCTTATTTTTTATTTTCATAATTTTACCCCTCCTTTTTTGAGTTTATATACAAATCCTAATCCAATCAATGTGAATTGTCAAGATATTTTGAGGATTTTATTAAGAGAAGGTCATACTTTCTAGATAGTTATTGTAAGGAGCCCGTCCCCCCATTGTCATTGCGAGGAGTGCCAACGGCACGACGCGACAATCTCTGCTACCTGAGATCCTCGCCCGTCCCCACCCCGTCATTGCGAGGAGGAGCGTCTTTTGCTCCGACGAAGCAATCTCCGGTACCCAATGCGCACGGGGAAGACC